>JAFGXD010000113.1 GCA_016936815.1 Bacteroidales bacterium | reverse complement strand
CCTTGAGTTGAAATAGGCAATGTAGCATCGTTTGTTACAGTTACAGTTCCGCAGTTATCGGTTGCTGTAGGAGCAGTTAGAGTTGTTACTTCACATTCTGCTGTAACATCAGCTAAAGTTGCAACATCTGCAACAGGAGCAGAAATGTCAGTAATAACAACATTTTGTGTTTGACTTGCTGTATTTCCATTACCATCATTGTAAGTCCAAGTAACAACAGTTGTTCCTTGAGCAGAAATTGGTAAAGTAGCATCATTAGTTACTGTTACAGTTCCGCAGTTATCGGTTGCAGTTGGAGCAGTTAGAGTTGTTACTTCACATTCTGCAGTTACATCAGCTAAAGTTGCAACATCAGCAACAGGAGCTTCATTATCAACAATAGTTACAATAAAAGAACATTGTTCAGGATTGTTTCCTAATCCATCAACAACTTCATAAGTAACAGTTGTTGCACCAACAGGAAAAGTGGCACCATCAGCTAAGCCTGCTATCATAGTTGTTGTTGGTAGACCTATACCTACAATACTTGTGTGATTATAAGCAAAGTTCAATAAAGCTTCATTGTATCCTGTTCCGGGAGTATTCCAATAAGCCCAAGGTGCAGCCGTATAATTTGCAGTAGAAACCCAAGCAATTTCTCCGGCACCCAGTGTTCTAATAGTCCATCCATGACTTGATCCATTTGATGCTACGGCAACTGTACTTGCATCTAATCCATTCAAACCATCATGGTCACCGGTGGCATTTAATGTTAGTCCAACAATATTTGTTACACCTGTTGTTAATGAATTTGAGCCAACCAGAGTTTCGGTGCCAACTGAACCTCCATCCGTTGAACTTGTTCCTCCCATAAATGTGATAAGTTCTGGATCAGGAGGGCTTGCAATAACATCATAACCGGTAATAAACACATTACCGCCGGCACTAACATAAGCAGATAAGTTGGCAAATGTAGCAGCACTATGTGTATCACCATATCCACTATTTCCGGAAGCATGCCAGTAAATAGCGCTATACATAGAAAGACCGGCACCTTGTAGAGTTGCATTATCTTTAGTTGTAGCATTATGGTCACTATATACCGCCGTAACATTATATCCGGCTGCAGTTAATTCTGCAGGAATTTCTGTGGCAGTAGTATTGTCTCCATCGCAAACAAATAAAATATTTGGGTTATAACAAGCGTTGTAAGCAAAGTTCAACAAAGCTTCATTGTAACCTGACCCGGGAGTATTCCAATAAGCCCAAGTTGTGCCATAAGGATTTGCAGTAGAAACCCATGCAATTTCTCCGGCACCAAGAGTTCTAATAGTCCAACCATGATTTGTGCCACTTGATGCTACTGCAACTGTACCGGCAGTTAATCCGGTCAATCCGTCATGGTCACCACCCACACTTAATGTTAATCCAACAATATTTGTTACACCGGTTGTTAAAGAATTTGATCCAACCAGAGTTGCGTTACCTGAGTAGCCTCCATCGATTGAACCTGTTCCACCCATAAATGTGTAAAGTTCCACATCAGTAGGGCTTGCAATAACATCATAACCGGTTATAAATACTTTACCACCGGCATTAACATAGGCTGATAAGTTGGTAAATGTAGCAGCGCTGTGAGTATCTCCATATCCATTGTTACCGGAAGCGTGCCAAAAAATCGCCTTATAATTAGAAAGTCCTGCACTTTGAAGGGTTGCATTATCTTTAGTTGTAGCATTATGGTCACTATAAACAGATGTAACATTATATCCGGCAGCAGTTAATTCTGCAGGAATTTCTGTGGTAGTAGTATTGTCTCCATCGCAAACAAACAAAATGTTTCCATTTGAGCAATTATCAATTCCAACCGGTGTTGCATAGTTAACAACTGCGCCGCAAGTTCCAGCATCATTGTTAAGAGTTATATCTCCGGGGCATGTTATTGTTGGACATTGCGCATTTAAATTCCCGGAAAAAGAAAATGTAAATAGTAAAAATACAATTCCGTAAAATATTTTTTTCATACTAATATTATTTAATAGTTAAATTAATTGGATAATCGACATATTCCATAGAACCTTTCATTTCAATTTTACCTGTTTCAGTAAAAGATTCTCCGGGTTTTAAGGTAATGGAACGATTGCTTTTGTGGACAAATCCATTTTGTGATGTAACAGTCCAATTGAAAGTAACCTCTTTTTCATTAGTATTTGTAAATTTAATACCCAATAAGGTGTTACCACTAATGTCGGATTTTGAGTAGAAAACGGTAATTCCATTTTCATTTTGAATTTCTACCCAATTGCCCGGGTTTTCTACATTAATTGTTGTTGACAAAACAGGGTTTAATGCATTTGCATTTGCTACAGAAACTACAACGAATAGAATTGCAGCAAGAAATTTTAGCTTGTAATTTGCTTTCATTTGATAAATAATTTTGAAATGTTTAAAATGCTTACTCTTTAAAAAGGATTTTCAGCTTACTCCATAATATTCGGTTGCAAAAGTAATAAATAGAATACTTACCCCGTGGAGTATTTTTACCAAAAAAATGACAGTTTGATATACATTGATTTTCTAGGTATGAATACTTAGAATTTTAATGGTGAGTAATAAAATCTATGGTTTTGTGCAACAAACAGCAATAGCATTTTTAAAATACAGGAATTTCCTTAGTTTGTAAAGTGAAAGGTAAAAAAAGAAAGGGGGAAGTTTATCAACTTTACAAATTTTTTACTTTATGAACTTGATAAACTTTATGAACTTTACAAACTCCTTTAATCCCCAAACCTAGGATTAACAACATTATTGTAAATAGAACCAAAAGTATATGAAATACCTCCGTAGATATAATACGAATACTGAGTGGCCAACTGCTTTTGTCTTAGTAAAACTTCTTCCTCGGTGGCACCCATTTTTGGAAGTGAAAGCTGATTATGTATAAAAGAAAGATTTCCGCTAAGGTAAACCGAAAGACCTTTAAATACTCTAAAACTTAAACTTCCCCATATACCAAACTCATTTAAATCTAAATCGTGTAAGTAATGTGAGCCGTAAACAGAAGCATTAATTGAACCCCACGGCTGTACAAATCCTATAGCTGCTGAAAGCGATTGTAAATATAATTTCTCTTCAATTTTGTCGTAAATGGTTGTGTCGTTGTACCAGTTTGAGGAATGCCCTATTTTGTATTGAATTCTTAACTGCTTTCTTGTCGATTCGCTGTATTTAAATATATTATATTCTAATGTTGGTCTAATGGAATAGCTAAATTTGTAATTTGAATATATTGATGATGAGGTGCTAAAAGTAATTCCCGCCGACCAATGTTCTGTAAAACCCTCCCCCCAGAAAAAGTTAGTGTAATTCGATTTTGATACAGATTTGTATGTTGTATCTTCAAAAATATATTTACTAGAACTGGTGTTGTAGCTACCAGACATTTGAATTTTTCTTTTTTCTTTTATTTGATTAACCGATAGCGAGTTATAAATACCATAGCTTTTGTAAAGTTCTTCACCATTAAAATTCATACTGTTTGAAAGTCTTATTACCCAAGCATTCCAAGGGTCTTTTACATCTTCTGATTCTGTGCTTTCTGTAAAGTTAATACTAAAATATTTACCCAAAGGGGTTTTAAGAGCATATTGAAATAATCCTAATTTAAGATATTCTGTTTGTTTAGAACGAACTTCATCAGATGTCATGTCGGGATCTGTCGACAAAACTAATGTATCTTTATGTAAGGCAAACTTCTGTCGGCCAATAAAGTAAAATGTGAACTCTGTTCCGCCGGAGCCTGTATTTTGCTGAGAAACAAGAACATGAACATCGGCTTCTTTGTAATCGCGAACGTAATTTACCCAGGTAATTTCTTTCTTTATAAAGGATTCATCGCAATAATCGCAATCTATAAATACTTTTAATGCATCCTTTTTAAGACTGTCGGTTTCCTGAGAAAATAATAATTGAGTGAGTAGAAGTAGAGAGATAAGAAAAATGTTTTTTTGCATAAATGTTTACTATTTATTTTTAAGCCTCAAAGTTAACAAAATATCCTCCGTGACTTCTTATGTTCATAACAATTCCGTTTGCAAAAATAAGATATTGTCCTTTAATTCCCATAAGTTTTCCTTCAAAAACCGGATTTTTATCTAAATTAAGACTGTTAACTTTTGTTGGATATTCTAAAACAGGATAAGATATATGCGATATTTCGTTATCCTCAGTAATATATTTTCTTAAATCGGTAGAAAGCAAAGCGGAAGCTCTATTTTTTTCTTCAAGCAAATTAATTTGGCTATCATAAATATTTGCCAGCATATTTCTCCAATTGGTTTTATCGGCAAAATGCTTTTTTAACTCAACTTCAATTTGTCCGGCCAGATTTCTGTATGGAGTTTTCGCTAATTTTATGGCATAACTCGCACCCTGATCTATCCACCTTGTTGGAATCTGAGTATGTCGTGTTACTCCAACTTTTAAACCTGATGAAACGGCCAAATAAACAAAATGATCTATTAAACTATGAGTTTTTGCCCATTCCATATCTCTGGAAATTCCTAAATGAGCCATATCGAGTTCGGGACTAACAACTGCCGGTTCGGCCTCGGGAGCTGTGGTAAAACATGGGTAGCAAAAGCCTTGAGAAAAAGATTTATTGGTCTTTCTTCCACATTTTATGCAGTTAATTAGTCCCGCAAAACTAATTTTGATGTTTTGTCCCAAAAGTTTATTTACGTGTATTTGTTCATTTTCAAGGGTAAGGTAATAATCAACAGGTGTATTGTAAACACTAGTCATTTTTAACAAATTGCCCCTAAAAATCATTATTTTTCTGTTTTAGTTTCTTCTTTTTCTTTTGAAATGCTTTCTCTAACATCGTTAACCTGTTTTACTTTTCTAACATCACTTTCCAAAGAAGGGAAAAATTTTAATGAGAACGAGTAAGTTGGTTGGTATAATAGTGAACCTTTTTTGTTTTCTTCTGAAAGGTATTTACCGTCTTTATCAATCTGATTTAAAACTACAAAAGCTACAGAAAGAATAAATGCAACCTTAAAAAATCCAAAAGCAGCACCTGCAATTCGATTTGGAATGGAAAGAGCTACTGCCTTTACTAATTTATCTACCATTCTGGCAACAAAATGAACACCTACCACAACTGCTAAAAAAGTAAGTGTAAAAGCAACAAGATGAACATATTCAGGATTCCAATCGAAATTTTCTTTTAGAATATCGGCCATAAAATGAGAAAACTGATTGGCAATAAAAATACCCAAAAGCAGTGCGCCAACTGAAGCCAATTCAATAACAAAACCTTTGGTGAAACCTCTGTATGTCCACCAAATCAATGGTATTAATATTATAATATCTACGAAATTCATGTAGCAAATGTAATTACGACAATTATTTTTTTTAATGCTTAATGATTAAAGTATTGAACAATGTTTTGTGGATATTTTTTCTAATTTCACGCCGATTTTAATTATGCTTTTTAATTCTATAATATTTCTGGTTTTTGCGGCTGTGTTTTTTGCGGTGTTTCCACTAATAAAAAAACAGCAGAACTTTCGTTTGGGCTTTATTGTAATTGCCAGTTTTTTCTTTTACGGGTGGTGGGATTGGCGTTTTCTCTTTCTTATTTTGGGTAGCGGATTGCTGGACTATTTTGTTGGTTTGCTATTGCTAAAAAATCCTAAAAGAAGAAAATTGTTTCTATTACTTTCTGTTTTAGGAAATATTGGTTCCTTAATGGCATTTAAGTACAGCGGTTTTATTGGCGAAAACCTCGATTTACTATTTGCTTCAATGGGAATGCAATCGGGTTTTTCCGAAAATATCCCCGACTTTTTCCTTGTAACACCTGTAGGTATTAGCTTCTACACATTTCAAAGCATGAGTTATACTTTAGATGTTTACAAAGGAAGGCTGAAACCAACAAAAAATGTGCTTCAGTTTTTTGCCTATCTTTCAATGTTTCCGCAGCTTGTAGCAGGGCCAATTGTTAGAGCAAAAGATTTATTACCTCAGCTATTGCTTGTTCCAAAACTAAGTGAAAAAGACAGATGGGAAGGCTTGAAATTAATTGTTCATGGGTTTTTTAAGAAAATGGTTATTGCCGACAATCTTGCCCCTATTGTAAACAAAGGCTTTGTGGCCGAAAATATGTCGCCCGATTCATTCTATTGGTGGTTAATTATTACCGCTTTTGCATTTCAGATTTACTGCGATTTTAGTGGGTACAGCGATATTGCAAGAGGTTTGGCAAGATGGATGGGCTTGAGCTTCGAACTAAATTTTAATCATCCTTACACATCTTTGTCATTAAAGGAATTTTGGACACGTTGGCATATTTCGCTTTCTTCTTGGTTTCGGGATTATTTATACATTGCAATTGGAGGCTCAAAAAAGGGGAAATTTCGTAGTCATTTAAATATGTGGATAACAATGTTGGTTTCCGGTTTCTGGCACGGTGCGGCATGGACTTTTGTTATTTGGGGAGGATTGCATGCGTTTTTTATGAGCTTGGAAAGAATTCTTGGATATCCTTTAAAATTGAAAAACAGTTCTTTAGGTAGGATTTTTCTTGTTTTAATTGTAAGTATTCAGGTTTGGGTGGCATGGGTATTCTTTAGAGCAAACGATTTTTCGCAGGCAATGCAAATAGTTTATGCAATGTTCTCATTTACAGGAGATTTTTCAAGTAGTTTAGGATTAGATGAATTGTTATTTATTTCTATTGGTGTTTTAAGGGAAGTTTGGATTTATCATGGTTTAAACAAGAATAGGTTTATTCCTAAGAAAATGAGAAATTTTACTGATATTTTACTCTTATCTCTCCTAATTGCGGCATGTGTATTTTTACGAGGGGAAGGAAGTGAGTTTATCTATTTTCAATTTTAAAAAATGAGAAATGAAAGAATAATATATGTGTTTTTGTTATCGGCAGTTTTGCTTGTGGCAGGAGGTTTCTTTCTTCCAAAGCCACAAGACGATAAACTTATTCAGGACAGGTTTTGGGTAAAAAAGACTCATGGCAACAACGATTTCGACATAATAATAATGGGTGATTCAAGGGCATACAGAGGAATTTCTCCCGAGGCAATGCAAAAACATCTTCCCGACTGTAAAATTCTAAATTTTGGCTATTCATCCGGAAGAATAAACAAATTTATGTGTTCCGAGGCTGAAAAGAGAATAGCTTTAGGAAGAAAAAAGACTGTAATACTGGCTATTTCACCAAACACTTTAATTCCTCCGCCTGTTGAAAATGCGCACTATTTAGAACAATATCTTTTACCAAAAGAGGAGATTTACCAACGATTGTATTTTGCCCCATTATTGCATTTCTTTTCTTCTGTTAAGCCTTCTGAAATATTTTCAGGAAAAAGCCGAAAAGACAATAACTACATTCAGAAATACTACGACAATGGTTTTGTAGCCTCCCACAAACTAAAAGAAGACACAACAGAGGCGCTCAAAACATACGAAAAATGGTTTAAAGAAGCCGCAGTTTCACGAAAAATGATAAAAGATTTATTGGAACAAACGGAAGATTGGACAAAAAGAGGAATAACTGTAATAGCTTTCAGAATACCAAGTTCTTACAGTATGGAAAAACTTGAAGACTCATTAGCCGGGTTTAATGAATTAGAGTTAAAAGACTTGTTTTTGAAAGCCGGAGGAATTTGGTTAGATTTTCCAAAGAACCAATACCACAGCTACGATGGCAGTCATTTACACTTCCAATCGGCAGAAAGGCTTTCGGAAGAATTAGGACTTTCCATAAAAAACCTACTTGAAAACTCAAGTATTAATTAGAAAATTAATCAACAGAATGTTTTTAGTTTACTTTTACTGCACCAATACTTTCTTGAAAGTTAAGTTATTATCTGAAATAATTCTTACTAAAAACAAGCCTTTGCAATTACTTTCAAAAGATATTTCTGTATTTCCGGAAACATTATTTTGGGAATACACTAATTTTCCCTGAGGATTAAAAATTTCTACAGTTGAATTAATTGGAGCATCAATAAAGATTTCACCATTACTTGGATTTGGAAAAACATTAATCTGATTGTTTGCAACAGGCTTTTCAAAACCTAAAATAGTATTCTGAAGAAATTCTACATCACCATCAATTACGCCTTCACTCGGAAGCCATTCAAAAGAAACAACAGGAAATTTTGCGGAAGAATTATTGCTCCACCAATCATAAGTATAAGTTGTGTCGGTTGTAGTGTTTACAGGAACCCAAAAAGAACCATAAAGTAAATAAATTACCGTAGTTTCAATTTTTGTTTTGTATGTTCTAATTGCTTGAAAAGTTCCTGATGGGGTAATAATTGTTCCCCAAGCATCGCAAACAACTGAATAATTTGCGGTTTGCTCAGCTTTAATTGTATCAACAATAACTTCAAAACCGGTGGTGCCGGTAAAGGTTTCGGGATAGGTAAAAGGAAAAACCATAAGCTTTTCGGCAGGCTCAAAAGCAATTGTAAGAGGAATTCCTACACCAAAAACATCTCCAACAACTCCAACTGTTTCAAAAACTGATGAAGATTTGTTGAAATATGCCCACATATCGCCTTCCATTAGAGCAGCTAAATTATCTGTTGAGAAAGCAGCATCGTGTGGACTTGCAGAAGGATTTACAAATGTCATAGTATCTTGTGACTTTACCACAAGAGCAGAAAAATCCCAGGTTAAATCTGTGCCGGCAGCTCCGGGTTGAATCGATGCATCGGGAAGACTATCCTGAGCAAGATAAACAATAACGCCCTGTTCGGGTAAATTTTCGCTTGCAATTGTAATTTGAGAATTTGCAATACTTGTGACCAACAGAAAACTAAAAATAATTAGTAAATTTTTCTTCATGACTTTCGGTTTTGATAATTAATACTGCAAATATTACACATTAAATTCGTTTTTCCCTTAGTTTTAATATTTTTGCAGCATGGATTTACTTTTTGTTTTTCTTGTTGCCTTTGGTTTAAGTTTCGACTCCTTTGCTGTTGCAATTTGCAGCGGCTTAAGAATGCCGAAAATTTTGTTTTTTGATGCTGCTAAAATTGCATTCAGTCTTGCTTTTTTTCAGGGGGCATTTCCTTTACTCGGCTGGTTACTTGGCTATTACGTAAAAGATTACATTGAAGCTGTTGACCATTGGATTGCTTTTGCAATACTTGGCTTTTTGGGCGTGAGAATGGTGTTGGAAAGCTTTAAGCCGGATGATTGTAAACAGTTTAACCCTCTGAAATTAAAAACAATGGTAACTATGTCGGTTGCAACAAGCATTGATGCTTTTGCTGTTGGAATTACTTTTAGTTTTATTGAAACTCCAATTCTACTTTCTTGCGCAATAATAGGAGCTGTAACATTTGTTGTGGCAATGACCGGCATTTTGATTGGAAAAAAGACAGGTTCTGTTTTTGGAAAAAGAATGGAAATTGCAGGTGGAATTATTCTAATTCTGCTGGGGGTAAAAATTCTTTTAGAACATTTATTGGCAGCTTAGATTATTGATGGAGGGAGATTATTTTTCCTTTACCCAAACCGCTAAAACTTTTCCAACGTACATTTTATGAAATTTTTCTCCGTTATACCATTTTGTGGCCGGTTCATGTAAAATTCCTTTTTCGTCAAGAAAATCGCTGTAAACTACTTCACATTCAATAATAATTTCGGCTTCATTAAAGGCTTTTAGACCATTTGGGGTTGTTATCAAACTAAGTTTAGTTTCCTTTAGTTTGTCGCCATCGCGCCCCGATTTTGTTCCGCAAATTCTTAAATCATCCTTGTATTTTTCGTGGTCGAAAAACGATAAGGTATATAATCCGCTTTTCTCCATAAAACCAAAAGTAAAGCGTTCGGGTTTAACAAATACGAAAGTTACAGGCAAACTCCACAAGCAGCCAAAACCGCCCCAACTAATCGTCATGGTGTTAAAACTTGAGGTATCTCCTCCTGTAAGCAGAGCCCAATCGTTGGCTATTAGTTTATAGGTGCTCTGGTTTAAATCTTCGAAACTAATTTTTTTGAATCCGGCTAAGGTACTGTCCGAAGTTTGAGCATTTAGCGTAAATATCAGACTAACAAGCGTTAAAAGAACAGTAATTTTTTTCATTATTTTTTTTTCATAAAGGTAAAAAAAAACCGAGGCAAAAGAAATATTGATTTCCAAAATGTCATAAATTTGCTTCTTTTGAAAATGAAATTAACGGATTAATCACAAACTAAAAATTATTAATTTATGAAAAAGACTATTTTAACTTTTGTAGTTGCACTTACTTTTATTGGAAGTACAGTTTTTGTTTCTTGTAGCCAAGATAAAGGCAAGGAAGGAGAAAAAGAAAAGAAAGAAACTCCAAAAGATTCTGTTGAAACAGAAGTTCCTCAGGGACCTGTTGCCGGAATAACTCCATTTGATTTTCCAACTGTTTCAACAAGTGCCAAAGCAGGAGAATTTGCTCTAACTCCATCAATGGCTTTTATCGAAAGAGCCTGGAAAGCTAAGGAAGAAGGAAAAACTTCATCTTTTATTTTTTATTCATCAACTGTTGTTGAACCCGGAGATGTTGAATCTAAAATTAAACAAATTGGAGCAGAGGTTAATATCCCTAACTCTCTTGTAATTCCAATTCCTGCAAACCAAACAGCAAAGAAAGGCGACATTGTTCTTACTTGGTGGCAATCAGGTTCAGGAATGCAAAGAGCAATTGTGGTAAACGATTCAGAACCAACACACCCGGTTGTAAAATATCTTGACATTGATTACGATAATCCTGCAAAAAACAAAGATGGTGTGCCAATTGGACAAATGGAAGAAAAACTTGAAGCTAACTCATTTATGCTTCTTTCAGGAGAATGGATGCCCGGTACTGCTGTAGCCTACAACAAAGGAAGTTTTGAGCATTGGCAAGTTATTTCAGTTTCAGGCGACAAGGTTTTGGCTTGCGGTTGGGCAGGTGTAATGGCTGTTTTAGAAAAATCGAAGTGTACTCCAATTCCTGTAAAACTCGATGTTAAAGCAGGCGACCTTATTCAGGTTCCTCAATATGGCACTTACAAAGAAGGAAAAGTTAAGAAAGTTGATGCATCAGCCGGAAGAGTTTGGGTTGAAGTTCAGTTTGGTGGCGAGGCTACAGAAATAGTTGTTTCTCAGGGAGATATTATCAAAAGCTTATTATAAGTCTTTCATCAAATAATTTATTAGCCTGCGGAGTTTTCTTCGCAGGTTTTTTCCTGACTTCGTCAATGCGCCCCCCGGATTAGAAATCGAATAATTTAGCCAGTTGTTTTTGTTTATCTGTTAGCAATAGAACTTT
>JAFGXD010000017.1 GCA_016936815.1 Bacteroidales bacterium | reverse complement strand
AGGTAACGTTTCTAACGCAGCTAGCTTCGACATTATTGGTTACCCCGATGCAACTTTCACTATCGACATTCCTGAGACAATTCAGATCTTATCCGGAACCGATGAAATGACAGTTGATAACTTTGTATCCGACCTAGGTTCAAGCTCTGCACTGGATGGAGATGGAATGGCAAACCTAAAAGTAGGTGCTACACTAAACGTAGAAGCAAACCAAGCTCCCGGACTTTACACAGGTTCTTTCGATGTAACAGTTGCTTACAACTAATTAAGAGTAAACACTCTAAACAAAAGCCGATCCTTTGGGGTCGGCTTTTGTTGTTTATTAAGACTGTTGTTTGCATAATGGGATGACAAAAAATGGGAAGCCTTTTCTTTAAACTATAAATTATTTATCTTTGTAAGAAAAGAATGAAATGGATATCGTTGCAAGAAAATTAAACTTTGTGCAAGAGTTCCTGAGAATCTCTGATGAAGACCTTGTTGACAAATTAGAAAGGCTGTTAAAAACTGAAAGAAAAAAAAAGGTTAACAAAGAGATTAAGCCTATGACAATTAAGGATTTTAATCAGATGATTGAAAAATCAGAAGATGATATTTAGAATGGCCGTTTAATAGAGGCAAGAGTATTACTTAAAAAAGTTGAGAAGTGGAATTAAGGGTTCTTTGGACAGATTCCGCACTATCTCAACTATAAGACATTTACGATTATTATAAAATTAAAGCAAGTCCCAAAATTGTTAAGAAATTAGTAAAAATACTAATTGAAGAAACGATTTTACTTGAATCAAACCCACTAATCGGGGTTAAAGAATCACTACTTTCAGAAAGACCTTTCGAATATAGATTTCTCGTTAAGAACAATTATAAAATAATTTATCGTTTTGATGAAAATCTTATTAGAATAATTTCAGTTTTTGACTGTAGACAAAACCCCTTAAAAATAGAAAAAATCGTTGAATAAAACCCTGACCAATATTAACTTATACTTGGGTATTATTATATTGAATTTTTCAACCTAAAAAAAATGATGTTCCTTTTCGCATGTCTACTTTTTGTAGCAGTTCTTACAAGTTCAGTTAACGTTCAAACCGCAAGCTCTACAGCAAGTCATTAAACATGCCCAAACTTCTTTCATTATTTAAACTATTTTTTGTAGTCGTTTTTTAGCAATTGTCTGAAAATCACATTAAATATAGCTTTGCATACTTAGCTATTTTTTGTATTTTTGTAAAAAATGCATAATCATATTATGAATGTACAGACAAAAAAATATCAGCTAATTGAATGGATAACAAGCATCCAAGACACAAGACTAATTAATAAATTAGTAAAAATTGCTGAAGAAACAGACTGGTGGGATAATATCTCAGATGCTGAAAAGACCTCAATTAATAGAGGTCTTCAGGATTTAGAAGAAGGCAAGTGTTTGGACCATTCTGAAGCAAGAAAACAATATGAAAAATATCTCTAAGTTAATCTGGTCAGAAGAAGCAATAAATAATCTAAAAGAAATCTTAGATTATTTAGAGTCGAAATGGACAGAAAGAGAATTGAGAAATTTTGCTAAAAAATTGGAAAGGCAAATTGACATTATAAAGAGCCAGCCCTTATCTTATCCAAAATCAAAGAATAAGAATATTAGAAGAGCCGTAATGACAAAACAGACAACTGTTTATTATGGAATTACCAAAGACTCAATTAGGATAGTCTCCTTATTTGACAATAGAAAAAATCCTAAAAAATTAAAAATATAATTACATTAACTATCAGCAATTATTAATAAAAGACCATCCTTTGGGGTCGGCTTTTGTTGTTTTAAGGTATTTTTACCCCCCAAATTTTCAGTACTTTTCACTTATTCATTTCAGGTCTTTTATCTCTTTTTTTTCGCCTCTCTACAATAGAAATTTGTTTCTTGGAATTTCACGCAAGAATAATTCCGGGGACGACTCCGAAAATCCCTAAACAGAGTAGGTATGATTATAAATTTGTATTATGAAAACGATTTTACTTTTATTTTGTGTTTTTGGATTAATAAGAATTCAAGCACAAGAAACCGTTAATGCTTCCGGCGGTGATGCCTCGGGTAGCGGAGGCTCTTCGAGCTATTCCGTTGGACAGGTGACTTATACAACTCATGTTGGCATTAATGGTTCACTTTCACAAGGCGTACAGCAGCCTTACGAAATTTCGGTTGTAACCGGACAGGAAGAATCCAATGGTATTAATCTTTCAGTTTCGGCATTTCCAAATCCCACTTCCGATTATTTGATTTTAGAGGTTAATGACTTTCCACTTTCAACTCTTACCTTTTCCCTTTACGACACAAATGGAAAACTTTTAGAAACAAAGAAACTTGAAGGCATTCAAACAAAAATTGTTATGAGCAATCTTGTGCCTGCAACATATTTTGTAAAAATAATCGAAGAAAACAAAGTAGCAAAAACATTTAAAGTCATTAAAAACTAATAGATTATGAAAAGACTATTTATATTTTTGGCAGCAGTTTTATTAACTGCAACATTGTGGGCACAAACCCCACAAAAAATGAGTTATCAAGCAGTAATTCGTGATGCTAGCGGCCTCTTGGTAACAAATACACAAATTGGGATAGAAATAAACATACGGCAAGGTTCCCCAACAGGAACAATTGTCTATTCGGAAACCCAAACTCCAATAACCAATGCCAATGGCTTGGTGAGTATTGAAATTGGTGGCGGAACAGGTTTTAGTACAATTGACTGGGGAGGTGATAATTACTATATTGAATCAAATACAGCAGTAGTTGAACCATTAACAACTTACACCATAACCGGAGTAAGTCAACTGCTAAGTGTGCCTTATGCTCTATATTCTGCAAATGCCGGAACAAATGGAGTTGATGGACTCTCTGCTTATCAAATAGCTGTTAACAATGGTTTTGTTGGAACAGAAGTTGAATGGTTAGAATCCCTTGAAGGTGCCGATGGAATAAATGGAACTAACGGAACAAATGGTATT
>JAFGXD010000112.1 GCA_016936815.1 Bacteroidales bacterium | reverse complement strand
TTTGTTTTGATGAAAATAAATACCATTAAAAATGTCCATTACAAGATAAGGTCTCTAAAAAACCATTATTTTTGTCCATTACTCCAATTATTATAAAACTCAATATATGGATAAAGAATACTAGTTGAGCTTGGATATGCATAAAAACTCGCATGTGGATTCGGAAAAACACTAATCATATTAGAAATGGTTTGGTTACTACTGCATCCAAATTCATTTGTAAGTGATAACGATACATCGTAACTACCAGGATGAATATATGTTACTGAATCGGGACTTGAATTATTGTCATATTCACCATTACCAAAACTCCATTCAAAAACACAATTATCACAAGGATTATTTGTATTAAACTCAACTGTCAATGGTTCGCAACCTTTATAAATACTGGCGTTAAAATCAACTTTAGGCGCAGGAGCAACATTTATTATTAAAGAATCTGATACCGGATTTGAACAATTATCCTCTAATACAAAATTATATTGTGTTGTCTGGTTAGGAGATAAAATAATTGGAGGTGTAACAATATTGCCATTAAGATATAAATTGTATGAACTACCAAAACCTCCGGAGTAATCTGAATAAATATTTACACTTTCCCCCGAGCATATTACAGAATCATTGGCAAATACAGATAAGTTGAGTTCAGGATAAATGTTAATTGAAATATTTACAACATTACTTCCACAACCATTGTTATCAACTACATATACTAAGAAACTTGTATCAGAAACAGTTTGAACAAGATGTGTTGCGGAATCTGTGATTATTCCATTCCAATAAAACAGGTAAGGTTCTGTTCCCCCAGATACAACAGCATTAAGCATTGTTAACTGATTGAAGCACGCCAAATTCGGTCCCGATGCTGAAATTTGAATTGGACTAGGGTTACTGAGTGTTATTGAATTTGATACTGTACATCCATTTATGTCAGTAGCTGTAACCGAATATTCTCCTGCAACCAATCCCGATATTGTTTGTTGGTTAGATGAGTTTGACCAATAGAAAGAAAAGTCTGGAACACCTCCAATTACATTAGCAGTAATTTCTCCATTCGAATCATTATTACATAGAATAGGACTTGTTTGAAAACTAATATTCTCCGGAACCGGCAAGGCTTCTACAATAATGCTCGCTATTGTTTGACAATTTCTACTATCACTTACCGTAACAAAGTATTCTCCATTAGATATGTTAGAATATATGCTATCTGATGAGGCGCCCGGACTCCAAGAATAGGAATAAACAGGTGTTCCTCCTGATACCGCAACTATTTCTGCACTACCGTTTGATTCATTACATGTTTCTGGGGTAGATATTAATACTACACTAATTGAATCCGGTTGGTTTACAGAAAAACTAGATATGCTCATACAACCATTAACATCGGTTACCGTTACGGTTATTACATCATCTATGCCCAAATCGCTTTCAATATGGCTAATATTTGATGATGTTGACCATATATAGTTATAAGGTTCTATACCTCCACTTACAGATAAACTTACCGAACCATCTGAATAACCAAAACAACTTGCGTCAGTTGTTGTTCCATTAATTGCTATAATATCTGGTTGATTGATTTCTACAGTAGTAGTGGTCTCACAAGAATTGGCATCCGTTATTGTTACGGTATGAATGCCTACTGTTAGATTGGTAACTATTTCTGTTGTTTCATTATTGTCCCAAACAAAACTATATGGCATATTGCCACCTGTAGCAGCAACCTCTGCAATACCATTCGAATCGCCAAAACATAAAACGTCATTATTAAATGAAATGAACCCAATTAATTCCTCAAATTGATTTATCGTAACCATTGCAGATGTATTACATCCATTAAAATCAGTTACAGTTACAATATAATTTCCTGCAACCAAATCTATAGCCAAATTTGTTTGTTGGCTATTTATATCGTTCCATTCAATAGAATATGGCGGAGCTGGGTTTCCTTGAGAGAAAAACACTTCAGCACTTCCATCATTATAATTGAAACAACTTACATTTTGAACTATAATGCTATCAACTAAAGGCCCTTCAATATCAGAAATACTAATGGTTTCACTTATTGTACAATTGTTATGGTCTGTTATTGTTACGGTATAGAAACCCGAATAAATATTTGTAATAACATTTGTTTCTTCGACAATCGGGGGTGCCCATTCGTAGGTATATTCAGGTGTACCTCCGTTTGCAATAACATATATTTCACCATTTGAACTATTACAATTAGCATCAATTATAGAATAATCCATTGTTAATTCAGAAGGTGGTTGAAGTGTTGAACAATCAGTAAGCTCACAGCCATTTAGGTCGGTTATTGTTACACAATATGTATTTGAACAGAGATTAGTGATGTTTAAAGAGATATTTGAGTTATTCCAAAGAGCACTATATGGTTCAATTCCACCTGTAACAACAGCTGAAACACTTCCATTACAATATTCAAAACATGTTTCGTTAACCGTCTGAAGATTAAGAGTTAATGCTTCAGGCTGAGTAATCACAAAACTATCGATTGAAGAACAAGAGTTTGCATCAGTAAGTGTTACATAGTGAATTCCTGCACATATTCCCGTTTCGCTATCTGTATTTCCACCGGACGACCATGCGAAATTGTAAGGAGCTGTTCCACCTACTGCGCTCGCAGAAGCGGTTCCGTCGCATACCCCGTTACAAGACACATTTGTTGTAGCATCAATTGTAACAGTAGGTGCGCCACCATCGTTAACCGATACCGTATTTGTAGCGGTACATCCGTTCAAATCGGTTACTGTAACAGTATAAGACCTGCAGATATTCCTGCTTCGGTATCTGAATTTCCACCGCTTGACCATGAATATGAGTATCCCGGAGTTCCGCCATCAACAACCACACTTGCCTCACCGTCGCTGCCACCACATGAGGCATCGACAGAAAACATAAAAAGAGTCATTGCCGCCGGTTCATTTATAATTTGAGAAGCCGAAGCGGTACAACCCAAAGCGTCTGTAACAGTAACATTGTAAGTGCCGGGACATAAAGAAGTTGCTGTTGCTGTTAACTGACCATTGCTCCATAAATCGCTGTAAGGAGGCAAACCTCCTGCGGGATTAACAGTAATTTCTCCATCGCAAACACCAAAGCAGTTGGCATCAAAGGGAGAAAAAGTAATAGTAGGATGTTCAAAAACCTCAATATCCATGGTAAACACATCAACACAGCCCGCATAGGAAACAGTTTGAGTAACGGTATAAACTCCGTCGCTTGCGTAAGAATGAGAAGCATTTTGAGTAACAGCAGTAGAGCCATCTCCAAAATTCCACAAATATGTTTCCACACCTGTATTTGAACCTGTATTTGTAAAAGAAAAGCTATTTCCATTAAGACATTGAGCGACAGAGTTTACTGTAAAATCGGCAACAACAGAGCCGGTATTTCCAACATCAACAAATTCTTCAATAACACAACCATTAGCATCTGAAATAGTTAGATAGATTGTACCCTCACACAATCCCACAGCAGTTTGAGTAGCCTGTGAATCATCCCAAAGATAGGTAAAAGGAGTCTGTCCTGTTACACTTTCCACAGTAGCAGTTCCATTGCAAGCACCACAAGCAGCCGGGGTTGAAGAAAGACTTGCATTAATAAAACCACTTACATAAACAATAACACTATCTACATCAGAACCCGGACAATCTGGATTTCCACCCGTAACAGAAACCGTATATGTAGTAGTAGAAGTGGGTGATGCAATTGGGGATGCTGAATTTGGATCATCAAGGCCTGTCGCAGGAGTCCAAATATATCCCGTTCCACCTGTTGCCAAAAGCTGAGTTTGTTCTCCGGAACAGATAGTAACACTGTCTGTTCCTGTTTCAAGACAAATAGCTGTTGTAATCAAGACACCTTCTAATGCCTGAATAACAAAATCGCAATTATCGCCATCAAAACCATCTATCATTAAATAATATGTTTCACCTATAGTTAGAGGTACATCAGTAGATATAGTAAAATCATAATTTGAAGGGTTGCTATAACAATTAGAGACAGAAGTAAAATTGGAACAATCATTTGTATGATATATTTCCATTTGAATACCTTGACTATTTAAACAATTAGATGACCAAACATTTAGCATTACTTGAGTTTCGGCTGCAACGAATGAAAGCCATGAATTATTTTCAACAGAGCCACAAAAGCCTACGGGAATTTGACTAGAAGTGTATGTATTGCTGGTATTTCCACAAAAACCATTAAATGAACAAATTGGCGTGGCAAAAAGACAATCGTCATTTGCCGGTGGAGAACTTGGATCACATGAAGGAGGACCATTATTATTCATAACACATATATCAAATGTACCTTGGGTATCACCTCCTTCATCCCAGACCTGAATCCAAACGCTAGAGCCGGGAACAAGATTAGAAGCACTAATCCACGGCATATCTCCATTGCCACTTGAATTTTCATCACAAGAAATAAGACTTAAGTCTGAGCAATTAGGTCCTGAATATAGAGCCATAGCAGCATCATCAAGTTCAAGATTACCGGTATTAACAGTTACCATTCCTGTGCCGGGTACTGTAACCTCAAACCAAACATCCCCTCCATTGTAATTTCCACAGGGAGGTACAATACCTGAATCGCCAGCACCTAAATTTGTAACTTGACTAAAAAGGCAATTAAGGGATGTTGGTAATAGCCACGCGTTACAGGGATCGCTATTCATACCACAGCTAAACGAAATAGCAAAACCATCACCTACCTCCGATCCATCACTTGTAAACCTAAAAGTAAGGCAAGAACCTGATGCTAAATACAATTGATTTGCACTACCCACAATATTAGCTAATTGTGGCGAACCAGTTGTTGTTCCATCATAAATATACAGGTGGTCACAACAGGCTTCTCCGCTGTAAAAAACATTTGCAATAAGAGGAGAGCCATTAGTTGAACAAAAAGTCACAGTATATGATTCTGAATTTCCATATTGTCCATTAGCACCACCCGAATCATATAAATTTCCTTCGCAGGTATACAAAGTTAGTCCATTAACATCATCAATATTCAAATCAGTAATACAAGGAGAGCAGTTCAACCCTCCGCAGTCAACACCATCTTCATCAGCATCTTGCACTCCATTTGCACATTGAGGACAAGGTGGGCAATTAGAACCTCCACAATCAGTATATTCTTCATCCCCATTCCAAATTCCATCGGTGCAGGTGGGTCCGGGACAGATTGCTGTAAAAGTAGTATTTGAAGGAATTGCTCCAAACTGACCACTTTGAACAACAATTTGATTAAGCGTGTTATAAACTGTATAATAGTTTTCAGACATATCACTTCCTGTGGCATTATATGTTACCACTACAACATCTCCGTCGCTTGCATCAAAGCTGAAATTACCAGTAGTGCTCATAAAGTGGCAATTCTGTCCATAACCTGAAGTAATTGTAACATTAGTCAAAGCTGCAACTCCATTAACAGTAACTGTTACTGAATTACCATTCCATCCATCTCCCCAACTATCACACAAACTTATTGTAAATGTGCAAGAAGATGCTTTATAAAAAATTAGCAGAAAAAATACAAGCGAAAAAAAACTAGTGTTCTTCATATTATTTATTTTTGCTATGTGAAATTTCCGTTCATCATAACTTTTTAAATAATAAAAATACTTGAATCTCTAGCTTAAAAAATCCTCTTCTTGCATGAAATAAAATAAATTCATCCGAGAAGGTGAAGAAAAAACATGCTCTTTTTAGTCAATTTTGAAGTTAAGAGGTAGGCTTAGGCAAAGTAATAGTTTGACATTAGAATTAAGCAATTTTAATAAGGATATCGTTATTAATACACTTACAAACAATTACATATAAATTTATTATCGTAAAAGAGTTACAGCCCCGGCCTCCTGATGTTGAATTCCGTTTTCATCTCTATAAATTACAAGCCATGTGTAAACACCGGAAGCGGCTAGTTTGTTTTCTTTTACAAGTCCGTTCCATCCATATTGCCAGGGGGTTTCATTGCTGTATTTATCTGTTGAATATACTAACTCTCCCCATCTATCGTAAATATACATACCAAAATCTTCCTCGGAAATTCCATTACCTACAACATAGAAGAATTTATTTTTTGGAATTGTTCCACTTGGAGTAAAGGCTGATGGAGCATAAAATGTAAATTCGTCTCTTATTATTACTTTTCCGGTAGTTGTATCCCTGCAACCAAATTGAGTAGCAACAATTAATTCAACCAGATACTCATCTATTTCTTTATAAGTATGCAAAGGACTATGAACCAATGTAGAATCTCCATCGCCAAAGAACCAATAGGAAGTATCCGCTAAATAAGATTGATTTTCGAAGAAGATTTCAGGATTAAGAAAACTGGCAACAGCAGGACTAGGTTTAAAAGCTGCTTCAGGTAAAGGATAAACAGTTATTAAATCTTCAGTTGTAGCTGTATTAACACAACCATTTGTATCTCTAACAGTTAAAGAAATATCAAACAATCCGTAATCTACAAACAAATGGGAAGGATTAGCCGCAAAAGAAAAATTATTAACCAAATCGCCAAAATCCCAATCGTAGTATTCTATTTCGTGATTAGACCAAGATGTAAAATTAACTTTTAGAGGTTGACATCCTTTAACAATATCGGGCGAGAATGAAATCTCAGGTAAGTCGTAAACAGTAATAGTAATCTCGTCCATAACCTCAGGAGTAGTACACATATCGGAAATAATTAACTGATAATTAGTTGTTTCACTTGGATAAACTGTCATTGGTAAACTAACAACCTCTCCATTGCAGGTTATCATGTAAGGACCGCCCATTCCACCGCTAAACACACCGTTAATAACAGCTTTCTTTCCTTCACAAATTGCAGGATTAGAAGTAAAAATATCGAGTTTCAAGGAATCGTAAACATACACGTAAGCAGTAACGGGCTGACTTTGACAACCATTAACATCTGTAACAATAAGAGAATAAGTAGCATCTTCGGTTGGACTCACAACCTGAGATGATCCAATCATATTTCCATTCCAAGCATAAGTATAAGGAGCTGAACCTCCAGTTGCAGAGCCTGAAATTGTAGCAGAACCATCAATACAAATTCTTTGACTAGCTGAAGGATAAGCAATAACAGGTGCAGGTTCAGTAATTTCCCATGAAGAAGTAACAATACAACCATTGGCATCAGTTACTGTTACACCATAAACACCACCGGTTACATCAACAATATCTTCAGAAGAAAAAGCATTAGACCAAATAAAAGAATATGTTGGTGTTCCACCGGCGGGCGTAATATTTATGGAACCTTCGGCCTGACCATGGCAGGAAGTGTTTTCGACAATTCCGGTAACAGAAAGTGGTTGAGCAGGTTGAGTTAAAGTAATAGTATTTATTGTAGTACATCCATTTCCATCGGTAACAGTTACATCATAAGTTCCGGCATACAAACCTAAAATATCCTGAGTACTTGCTCCATAGCCGGAAGGCCCATTCCAATTATAATAATACGGGTTTACACCACCGTTTACAGATAAATCAATTGAACCGGTAGGTACATTGTAACAAGCAATATTTATACCTGAAATAGTTGTTGAAACATAAGTTGCAGGTTGATTAATAGTACAAAGCAATGTATCAGTACATCCATTTGCATCAGTAATTGTTGGATAATAACCTCCTGCCGGTAAACCTGTTATATCCTCACCAACAAATCCGGAAGGCCAGGTTACTGTATATCCGGGAGTTCCTCCGTTAATAGTAAGATCTATTTCGCCATCGGAATATCCAAAGCAACTAACATCTACAATATCTGAAGTAACCACCATCGCAGTTGGTTGAGAAATTGAAGAAGAACCAGAAACAGTACAACCATTTGCATCGACAACTGTTACATTGTAAGAACCGGGACATAAAGAAGTTGCAGTTGCTGTTAACTGACCATTGCTCCATAAATCGCTGTAAGGAGGCAAACCTCCAATGGGATTAACAGTAATTTCTCCATCGCAAACACCAAAACAGTTGGCATCAACAGGAGTAAAAGTAATGGTAGGATGTTCAAAAACTTCAATATCCATTGTTGAAACAGCAACGCAACCCTCGTAAGAAACTGTTTGAGTAACAGTATAAACTCCGTCGCTTGCATAAGAATGTGAAGCATTTTGAGTAACGGCAGTTGAACCATCACCAAAATCCCATGAATAAGATTCTATTCCTGTGTTAGAACCGGTATTAGTAAACGAAAAACTGTTTCCATTAAGACATTGAGCAGCAGTATTTACAGTAAAACCTGCAACAACAGCCCCTGTATTTCCAACATCAACAGATTCTTCAACAACACAACCATAAGTATCAGTAATTGTAACATAAATAGTTCCTTCGCAAAGACCAACAGCAGTTTGAGCAGTTTGTGAATCATCCCAAAGATAAGTAAAAGGAGCTTGTCCTGTTACAGTTTCAACAGTTGCAGTTCCATCGCAAACACCACATTCTGCAGGTGTTGAAGAAAGAGTTGCTGTAATAGCTCCTCCAACGTAAACAACAACACTGGCAATATCAGAGCCGGGGCAATCAGGATTTCCACCGGTTACAGTAACAGTATAAGTAGTTGTTACAGTAGGAGTAGCAATTGGGGAGGCTGAATTTGGATCATCTAAACCGGTAGCAGGCGACCAAACATAAGATGTTCCACCAGAAGCAAGAAGCGGAGTTGGTTGTCCAGCACAAATTGTAACAGAATCTGTATTTGTTTCAACAGCAATTGCACCGGCAGTAAGTACTCCTTCGGCAGCTTGAATAACGTAATCGCAATTATCTCCACCAAAACCGTCTATCATTAAAAAATAAGTCTGTCCAACAACCAAAGGCACATTAGTTTGAATAGTAAAATCGTTCATAACACCGGCAGATTCGCAATTAGAAACAGAAGTAAAGTTAGCACAATCGGTAGTTGAATAAATTTCCATTTGAATTCCATCGTTATACGTACAATTGGAAGTCCAAACATTTAAAACAGCTTCAGTTTCAGCAGCAACAAAAGATAGCCATGAATTATTTTCCACAGAGCCGCAGAAACCCGAAGGAACATTTTGCGGATCGTAAGCTGAGCTTGTGTTTCCACAATATCCATTAAATGAACAAATAGGTGTAGCATTAAAACAATCGTTTGAGGCTAATGGAGAACCGGGATCACAAGGAGGAGGACCTTCATTATTCAGTAAACATATTGAAAAACTGCCCTCATTATCGCCTCCATTGTCCCAAACTCGAATATAAACAGTTGATCCTGGAGGTATAGTAGTGTTAGTAATTCCAGGCATAGGACTTACGCCATTATTATCATTACATTCAATAAAAGTAAGAGAATTACAATTTGAACCGGTATAGAAAGCCATTCCCATGTCTGTTAATACACCGGCTTGAGTAAGAGCTGTTAATACACCTGTTGCCGGCATAGTAGTAACAAACCAAACATCCTGACCGTTATAATTTGCGCAAGGAGGATCGGGAACTGAAGAAGAAGAAACGCCCAAATTTGTATATTGAATTGAATTACAACTCATTCCCGGAACCAAAGTCCAAGCAGTGCAAGGATCTTCGTTCATATCGCACGAAACATTAATTATGAATCCACCATATACTACGGATCCATCAGAAGTCCATCTAATTGTAATACAAGTTCCTGATGAAATATATAATTGATTTACACTGTAAGTACCTGAACCATCGCCAATTAAATCTGCCAATTGAGTAGAGGATGTATTTGGTCCATCGTAAACATAAATATGGTCGCAACATCCCTCACCATTAAAAGAAACATTAATAATCATCGGACCACCATCGGAAGAGCAAAAAGTTACAGAATAAGATTCTGAATTTGCATAATCGCCGGAAGCACCTCCACTATCGTATAAAGTACCTGTACAAGTAGTAATTGTTTGACCATTAACATCGTCGATATTCCAATCTGTGGGACAAGCTGGGCAATTTATTCCTCCGCAATCAACACCTTCCTCATCTGCATCCATAACACCATTTGCACATTGTGGACAAGGATCGCAATCGGGGCCGCCACAATCAATAAATTCCTCGTCTCCATTCATAATACCATCGTCGCATGTAGGATCGGGACAGGAGGAAATAAAGTTTGTGTTTGAGGGTACAGCGCCTGATTGTCCACTTTGCACCACTGCCACATTATATTGGTTATAGACAGTATATTCGTTTTCTGATGACCAGGAACCTGCAGTATAAGTAATTACAACATTAGCTCCATCAACGGCAACAAAATTGAAAACAGATGGGCCATATCCTGAAGCAACTGTTATTCCTGATAAAACAGCAACCCCATTAACGGTTACAGTAACAGTGCCACCGTTCCATCCATCGCCGTAAGTATCGTAAAGACTAATGGTATAAGTACAAGCAAAACCGTATATATTAAGTAATAGACCAATGAAGAGAAATTTTATTTTTTTCATAGCCATTTAGTTTTTATTGTTTAATTTTAAATAAATATCCTTAGCCTTATTATACGCAGCCAAGTCTTTTGCGTAATTATTAGTTTTCAAAAAATTCAATTCCGAATTAATACTTTTATCAAATTCTGGATTTCTGTAATTCAAATAATTTAATAAGTACTCTTTTTCATCAAAATCGGAAATTACATATTCCATAAGACCATAACCATAGGCATTTAGTTTATCGGAGAAAGCATTAATATCGAAGTTAGATTCAATAACAAGAAAAGATTTAAGATTTTCGATTGAAAACGAGCAAAAAAACAGACCTTCAAAAGCCCTAAGGTTTCTATTAAGAACAACCTCAGACTCCGTTTTGTCTAAATTATGAACATTTAGAACAAGAATCTTTAGATTTTCATTAGGAATATTAGTTTTAACATCCTGACTAACAGATGTTAGCGTAATAAAGAACGCCACAATTATCATTCGAACTATCATAGTACTAAGTATTAATAGGTATTAATTCACAGTATTATGACGTAATTTTCTACAAAAGGTTGCTTTTTGTATACGAAATAATACAAAAAATTGTCTTACTATCAAATACTTAATACTAAATAAAAAAGTAAGATAAGGAAATTTATTTACATTAAGAAACTAAGTAAAATACCGGCACCTACCGCAGAGCCAATAACACCTGAAACATTTGGAGCCATAGCATGCATTAAGAGATGATTAGAAGGATCTTCCTTAAGACCCATTTCCTGCACAACTCTGGCGCTATCGGGGACTGCAGAAACCCCGGCAGCACCAATCATTGGATTAACAGGATTATCTTTTGAAGAAGTCCAATTCATAAATTTAGCAAATAGAACACCTCCGGCAGTAGCCACCATAAAAGAAGCTGCACCAAGACCAAAAATCAGTATAGAATCGGCAGTAAGGAATACATCGGCCTGAGTTGAAGCTCCAACTGTTAATCCAAGTAAAATAGTGATAATATCAATTAAAGCTATTCCGGCAGCATCGGCAAGTCGTTTAGTAACGCCAGATTCTTTAAGAATATTTCCAAAAAACAACATTCCCAGAAGAGGTAATGCTGAAGGGGCAATATAACAAGTTAACAACAGCCCCAATATTGGAAAGATAATTTTCTCTTGTTTAGAAACAGCTCTAGGTGGTTTCATCTTAATTCTTCTTTCCTTTTTGGTAGTAAGAAGTTTAATTATAGGGGGTTGAATAACAGGTACAAGAGCCATATAAGAATATGCAGCAATAGCGATTGGTCCAATAAGGTTTTTTACAATATCACCATTAGCAAGCATATTAATACCATTTGCAAGTTTTGAAGAAAGGAAAATAGCGGTAGGCCCGTCGGCACCACCAATAATACCAATAGCACCGGCTTCCTGAGGAGCAAAATTAAGAGCCAATGCACCTAAAAAAGTCGCAAAAATACCAATTTGTGCAGCCGCTCCCAACAACATTAATCTAGGATTAGAGATTAGAGAAGAGAAATCAGTCATTGCTCCAATACCCAAGAAAATTAGCGGAGGATACCAACCTTGATAAACACCTGAATATAATATATTTAAAACACTTCCGGGTTCATAAATACCCAATTTTAAGTTAAAATCGGTAACCTGATACATGGGAATATTTCCAATAATAATTCCAACACCAATTGGAATTAGCAATAATGGTTCGTAATGAAACCTTATTGCCAAGAAAATGAAAAACAGACCTACCAATATCATAATAATATTTCCCCATGAAACATTTGCAAACCCTGTAAACTCCCAAAAATTCATTAAACCGGCAACAGCGCCTCCATATTGCTTGTATTCGAAAGTATCTGAACAAATTAAAACGCCATCAACAATTTTTGCTGTACGGGGTTTTAATTGAATAAGTTCTGTTGTGGTTTTGTACTCTTGAGAAACAGTATTAGGATCAGTATTTCTAAAATAATGTACTGCATTATAGGGATTAAAATACATTTGTATAACATCATCTTTTATTTCCCATTTACCTGTATAACGCTGTTTAGCGCTATCCATAGTAAAAGTAAAATCGCTTCTGAATGAAAGCATTTTGTACCTTTCAACAGTTACATCTGATTCTCCCAGGGGATTAGGCACATAGCCATCAACTCGGTTAAGCCACTTTCCTTTAACCAATTGGTCTTCAATTGTGCCGGCTTGCAAATTAGTAAAAGGCAAAGCAAAAATCAAAAACAAAATATAGAATGTAAACCTTTTCATTTATTTATTATTTAGTTATGGCATAAAGGCCATATATTTTATCTTGTTAGTATAATTATTCCATTTCTGCAAGAACATCTCCCTGAAGAACTGTTCCACCTTCTTTAACTTTAATGGATGTAACGATTCCATCTTCCTCGGCAAGAATATTATTCTCCATTTTCATAGCTTCCATTACTAGAATAAGGCCGCCACGTTTTATTGCATCCCCTTCTTTTATAGCAATTTTTAAGATATTACCTGGAAGTGGAGCAATAACTTTCTTCATTGCCGCATTGCTTTTTAAAGGTTTAGGAGGTTCAGGAGCAGTATCTCTCCTAACAATAGTTGGAGTTTTTATTGCCTTTTGTTCCCTTTCAATTTCAACATTATAGACAGTACCGTTAATATCAATATCTAATTGATTTCCTTCATATTTAAGGATTTCGGCCTGATAATCTGTTCCTTTTATTGAAAATTTATATTTTTTCATTATTAAATGTTTTTTTCAATTATTACTTTGTTGCCAATCTAGTTCCAACACCATAAAGTTTAGAACTCCAAGGCGAATATCTTTTATCAACTCTTTTAACAGTTAGAACACCAGATTCTTCATCGTGCTGTTCATCGAAAAACAAGTAAATTGCTGTTGCAATTGCGGCATTAACATCTCCTTCAATTTCCAAATCGGAATCGGGTTTATTTTCAAATTCAGTTACACCTTTTCTTTTAAGTTTATTACGAACATCAATTTTAAGAATTTTTGGTACGAGCTTAAAAGTATAGAAGAGTAAAACCAGAGAGAAGAATACTACTAAATAACCTACAACAAAAATTGTTATTCCCTCGGAATCAATCTTTTCCCAATCGAATGTTATTGCATCTATAATCATAATTTCTTGTTATAAAGGAATATTACCATGTTTTTTCGGAGGATTCAAGTCCTTTTTAGTTGCTAAAGCCTGAAGCGACCTAATTATTCTAAACCTTGTATTTCTTGGTTCAATTACATCATCAATAAAGCCATATCTTGCTGCTTCGTAAGGGTTTGCAAATTTTGTCCTATATTCCTCTTCTCTTTCTGCAATAAAAGCTGCCTGAGCGTCGGCACCTTCAATTTTCTGAATATCTCGAGATTGCAAAACCTCAATAGCACCTTTAGCTCCCATAACTGCTATTTCGGCACTTGGCCAAGCATAGTTAAAGTCGGCTCTAAGCTGTTTTGAACCCATTACATCGTGAGCACCACCGTAAGATTTTCTAAGGGTAATGGTTATTTTTGGAACTGTTGCTTCTCCGTACGCATACATTAGTTTGGCTCCATGAATAATAATTCCTCCAAACTCCTGAGCCGAACCGGGAAGAAATCCGGGAACGTCAACCAAAGTAACAATAGGAATATTAAAAGCATCGCAGAAACGAACAAATCTACCTGCTTTTCTACTGGCATCTATATCGAGTACTCCGGCTAAAAAGCTTGGTTGGTTTGCAACAATACCAACGGGCTGACCATTAAATTTTGCAAATCCGACAACAATGTTTCTTGCGTATTGTTGGTGAACTTCTAGAAACTCGCTATAATCTACCAAAGAGTGGATTACATCGAGAACATTGTATGGTTTATTAGGATTATCGGGAATAATATGATTTAGAGCATCATCAGCTCTATCAATAGGATCAAGACATTCTGTAACTGGAGGTTCTTCAAGATTATTTTGAGGCATATAAGAAATTAATTTTCTTAAAAGAAGAATTCCCTCTTCTTCATTAGCAGAAACAAAATGTGCAACCCCTGATTTTGTAGCATGAACTGAAGCACCTCCTAAACCCTCGGTTGTAATATCTTCTCCGGTAACTGTTTTAGCAACCTTAGGGCCGGTAACAAACATATAAGAAGAACTATCCGACATTATTATATAATCCGTTAATGCGGGAGAATAAACTGCCCCACCGGCACAAGGACCAAAAATGGCAGAAAGCTGAGGAATAACACCTGAAGCATTTATATTGCGTTGAAAAATTTCGGCATAACCGGCAAGACTCTGAACACCTTCCTGAATACGAGCTCCGCCGCTGTCGTTAAGACCAATTATTGGAGCACCAACAAGCATTGCCTGATCCATTACCTTACAAATTTTCCTTGCATACATTTCGGAAAGAGAACCTCCAAAAACTGTAAAATCTTGAGCAAAAACGTAAATTAATCGTCCGTCAATTGTTCCATAACCGGTTACTACGCCATCGGAAAGAATTTTTTGTTTATCCATTCCAAAATCTGTACATCTGTGAGTTACAAACATGTCGAACTCTTCAAAACTGCCCTCATCGAGCAATAATTCTATTCTCTCGCGAGCTGTAAGTTTTCCTTTCTTGTGCTGGGAATCAATTTTATCTTGTCCACCGCCCAATCTAGCTTTGGCTCTTAATTCAATGAGTTCCTTAATTTTTTCTTCAATGGCCATTGTTAATATTTTTTATTTCAATATTATTTATTATTTTTATTCTCACATATTTCTGTTAATACCCCAAAAGTAGATTTTGGATGAAGAAAAGCTATGTCAAGTCCCTCAGCTCCTTTTCGCGGATTAGCATCAATTAGTCTAACACCTTTCTTTTCAAGCTCCGGAAGTTTTTCTTCAATTCCCTTAACTGCAAAGGCAATATGATGAATTCCTTCTCCCTTTTTTTCAATAAACTTTCCTATTGGACCTTCAGGATCTGTAGATTCCAAAAGCTCAATTTTGGTTTGTCCAACCATAAAAAAGGCAGTTTTAACTTTTTGATCTTTCACCTCTTCAATGGCATAACATTTAAGTCCAAAAGTATTTTCATAAAACTCAATAGCTTTTTCAATGTTTTCAACAGCTATACCAATGTGTTCAATATGAGTAGGTTTCATTAGCAGAATAATTTATTTTTTCAAAAATCAAAAGTATGTATAAATTAAAGTCGCACCAAAGTTAATGCAGAATTTTATAAATTGTTTTTAAACAGTGCTTTTCAGCAGTACAAATATTGTCTGGTCTCGAAATCGCCTTTCTGTAAATTAAACAATAACTAATTTGTAAAAGATAAGTGAAAAACAATAAGTTAGGATTCAAAAATAACAATTATTCAATTATTAACAAAGCAAAGAATTAAAAAAATTATAAGACGGTTTGTTTTCAAATCCTTTTTCGTTATTTTGTAAAAAAAAAAAACAGATGGACCCTTTTAGAGTAATTTTTCTTCTCGTATTGGTTAGCTCCCCTATCCTTCTGTTGGCTTATTCTACAGAGCTAATTAAGAATCGTTCCCTAAGTAAAAACAACACAAAATGGTTAGCTTTTCTAAGATATAAAATAGTAATAGGCATAACAATTATCACAGGAACCTCATTGATTTTGGTAAATTTGGTGTTTTCAGAACCGGTTTTTGATAATCCTGAGAAAAAAATTGAACATGCAAGAAAAAGAAACTTACCTGATTTACTAACAGAAGGATATAAAGAACTAATTGAAAAAGACTCAACCAATTTAGATTATCACTACAACTATGTTTTATCTCATTTTCAGCAAAAAACATCTTACAAAAACGCTAAAGGTGAATTAATATTTAG
>JAFGXD010000016.1 GCA_016936815.1 Bacteroidales bacterium | reverse complement strand
TAAACTGTGTTAGGAAAACAAGTTAATTTAATAAACAATTATATATTAATTTTGCTTCTTTAGCCTACAATTTTTTCAAAAACCTCAATGTTGGATTCTAATATTTTGTGGTTTAGTAAATCGCTTAATGCTTGTTTGTAATGTTTGGGTTCTATTCCCGGTATTAGTTGGTTTTTTGCCAAAACTCCCAGTAGAACAACGTTTTGCATTCTGGAGTCTTTCAGATTGTCCATATTTGCCTCAAATATTTTTGCTTCCTTAGTTTTGCATGATTCTTCGAGCATGCTTTTTTTTACTTCTTTTTCTTTGCCCAACCTTACGGGTAAAGGTTGCCACGATACACTGTAATATACCAGTGTGCCTTTTGGCTTCAGATAATCATTTACACCTCTGAGACTCTCGTTTATTTCCATTCCAATTACTAAATCGGCATCATTTTTTCTAATTAGTGGCGAAAAAACATTTTCTCCAAGTCTAATGGTGGAGTCAACCATACCTCCTCGTTGTGCAAGTCCGTGAGTATCGGTTCCGCATACATTAATTCCTGAATAGGCAGCCGCTCTGGCAATGGTTTCGCTAAGCAAACCAAGTCCCTGACCTCCAACTCCAATAATGTAAATATTGAATGTTTCAGATTTCATAATTAGTCTTTTTGTTGTTCCTTTTTCTTGTTTCTCAATGCTTTGGCTTCGCAAGTTTGCATGCATGATCCATCGCCAATACATAAATCGGGATGTGCAATTACTTGTCCATCATCCATTATTTGAAATGTGGGACAGGCAAATTTTTGAATGCAAGTCATTAACAATTTACACATATCGTTGCGCACTTCAATTTTGTTGCCCAAAAATTTTCCGGCTTTTTTGTCTTCTCTGGTTTTCTTAAGCATACAAGGATGCTCGGCTATTACAACGCTAAATCCTTCGTCTTGAAACGAAGATTCAATATGTTCTATAAATTTATTTTGGTTGTAGGCATCACATTCTCTTATGTTTTTAACTCCCAATCCCTCAAGAACTTGTTTAACGGGAATAGCGTCAACTATTTCGTTAAAATTCTCGCCGGTTCCGGGATGATTTTGATGCCCCGTCATTCCTGTTGTTCCGTTGGGAAGCACCACCAATGTAATTTTATGCTTATTAAAAACTGCATTTACAATACCCGGCATTGCTGCATGGTAAAATGTTGAATCACCAACAAAAGCAATAACTCTTCTTTCTTTATTTCCAATAGCTAAACCTGAGCCTGTAGAAACAGAATGTCCCATTGAAACAACAATCTGACCGATATTGTGTGGCGGCAGAAATCCTAAAGTGTGGCAACCAATATCGCCAACGGTAATGTCTTCGGGTTTAAGATGTTTAGAAAGAGCGGTAAAAACCGGTCGGTGACCACAACCCGGGCAAAGTTGCGGTGGACGGGCAGGAGCAGAATAAAGAGGTTTTGAAATTGTTTGAGGTTTTGGAAACAAATCGGGCCATTGTTTTTGCAATAAATCCTGAACTTTATCGGGGGTGTATTCGCCAATCCATTCTTCATCGGATTGTTTGCCGGTAATTTTGCAAGATAATTTATTTTCGTAAGCCATAGCCTTTAATTCTTTTTCTAAAAGGTTATCTAATTCCTCCAAAATTCTCACTTCCTTGTGAGAAGAAAGAAATTCCAGAATTAGTTTTTTTGGAATAGGGTAGGGAATTCCCAGTTTTAAAATGTCGGGCTTTTTATTTGTTGCTTCTTGAAGAATATCCTGAAGTGACAGGAAAGTTGCTCCAAAAGTAATAATTCCTCTTTCTTTATTTGAGTTATTTATTATAGTATTGAATTCAGATTTATCGGAGTATTCAGCAAATTCGGCAAGCTTTTTCCTTGCATTTCTTTTCATTTCCAAGGCTCTGGTTGTAATGGCAATAAATGGGCCTTTTGTGTTATCGAAAGAAGGAGCCCAATCATATTTTTTAGCTTTATAGGCTTGAAAATCAATTTTTTGTTTAGCGTGACATACATGTGTGGTAAGCCTTAAAATTACAGGCATTTGTTTTTTGCGCGCAATACTTACAGCCTCCTTAAACATTGTGTATACTTCTTTTGGACTTGCAGGTTCAAATATGGGTATATATGAGAGTGCAGCCAAGTGTCTGTTATCTTGCTCATTTTGTGAGGAATTTGCTCCCGGGTCATCGCCTAAAACAACTACCATGCCACCCAAAAGATTGTAAAATCCAAGTTGCACAAACGAGTCGGCTGCTACATTTATTCCTACGCTTTTAAAAAAAACGCAGGAGGTATGACCGTTCATTGTAGCCCCAAAAGCAATTTCGGTTGCAACTTTTTCATTGGTGGAATATTCAAAATAAAATGGTCTTTTTTCTATTGGAATGCTGCTAATGGCTTCCGCAATTTCGGGGGTAGGAGAGCCGGGATATGAAGTAACTACTCTAACTCCCGATTCTACCATTGCTCTAACAATGGCTGTGTTTCCAATAACTAATTCAGAAAATGCTTGCTCTGAAACCAGACTTGTTGTTGAGTTTTTCATCTGCTAATTTTTTTCTTGTTGTTCAGATGTTTGTTTATTAAAATTTGTTTTGCAAATATAGTTATTTAATATTTCCTATGTGAGTGAATTTGTTCTACCAATTTTGTAAATTGCCGGCCTTTTTTACGGTTTATTTTTATGCCTGAGATACTTAATATTGAAGATTTTTTTCAACTTATTGGTCAAATTCCTGTTGTTGATGTTCGTTCGCCGGGCGAGTTTTTAGCCGGTCATATACCCGGTGCTGTTAATATTCCTGTTTTTAATAACGAGGAAAGAAAACTTGTTGGAACCAGATATAAAAATTCAGGAAAAGAATTTGCTATAAAGCTTGGCATTCAATTAGTTGAACCAAAACTTGAAAACCTAAAGAAACAAGCTCTGGAAACTGCTGAAAAGAATGAATTGCTTTTACATTGCTGGCGAGGTGGAATGAGATCGGAAAAAATGGCAGAACTTTTCGAAACGTGTGGAATAAAAATAAGATTGATACTGGGAGGTTACAATTCCTACCGAAGGTTTATTCGGGAGAAGTTTGCGGAAGATTCAAAATTAATTATTTTAGGTGGATATACAGGTTCCGGAAAGACTGATGTTCTGAAGGCTTTAGAGAAAGCTGGAGAACAAATAATTGATCTCGAGGGTATTGCAAATCATAAAGGCTCTGCTTTTGGCGATATTGGTCAAAATCCCCAACCAACCAACGAACAATTCGAAAATAATTTGGCATTAGTTTGGAGCAAGTTGCGAAAAGCAGATAGAATTTGGATTGAGGATGAAAGCATTACAATTGGAGCAAATGGTATTCCGGATACTCTTTGGAGAAAAATGAGAAATACTACTGTTGTAAAAATTAACATTCCGTTGAAAACTAGAGCCGAAAGACTTGTTAGAGAATATGCAGGCTTAGATAAAGAAAAGCTGGCAAATTCCTTATTAAAAATTAGCAAAAGAATTGGCAACGATAATTTAAAACGGGCAATAATTGCTTTGGAAAATAATGATTTTGAAACAGTTGCCAAAATATCCTTGATATATTACGATAAAGCTTATTTGAGAGGAATATCTCAAAGAAATCAGGAATTAGTTAATGTTATTGATATTTTTGAAGATAATCCTGAAAAAACAGCTTCTTTACTTATTGAATTTATTCAGAATAATAAGAATTGGTTTTAATTCTTAAACTCTGAGGTGTTGTGGAAATTTACTGATGGGTATGTTTCTTTTGTTATTCTTATCATCCAATCGCTTTCGGCAAGAAAAACTGGGTTATCATCTTTGTCGTAGGCAATTACATGAGATTTAAGTTGAAGCAACTTTTCGAATTCCTTTTTGTTGTCGGAGCTAAGCCAACAAGCTTTAACAAAGGGAAGTGAATGGAAGTCGCATTTTGCTCCATATTCAGCTTCTAATCTGTACTTTATTACATCGTATTGCAGTTCGCCAACGGTACCAATTATTTTTTTGTTTCCGGGTTGTTGAACAAATAATTGTGCTAATCCTTCATCGGTTAATTGTCTTACTCCTTTTTCAAGTTGTTTTGTTTTAAGTGGGTCTTTATTAATCACTTCTCTCAAAATTTCAGGAGAAAAGCTGGGAACTCCGGTAAACTGCAAAATTTCGCCTTCGGTTAATGTGTCGCCAATTTTAAGACTTCCGTTGTCGTAAAGTCCAATTACATCTCCCGGAAATGCTTCCTCAACAAGACTTTTGCTGTTTGCCATGAACGAAGCCGGGGCAGCAAATCGAATTCTCTTATTAAGTCTGGTGTGAAAATACATTTTGTTTCTTTCGAATTTCCCTGAACAAATTCTAAAAAACGCCAGTCTGTTACGATGGTTAGGGTCAAGGTTGGCATGAATCTTAAAGACAAAACCGGTAAGTTTATTTTCTTCAGGCAGAATAATTCTGTCGTTTGTCTTTATTCCTGTGGGACAAGGTGCAATTTGAATAAATGTTTCGAAAAGTTCGGGAATGCCAAAATTATTTAGAGCCGATCCAAAAAATACCGGAGCAAGAAGTCCTTCTCTGTACAGGCCTTCATTATATGGTTCGTAAAGGTCTTTTGTAAGTTCCAGTTCTTCCCATAGTTTCTCTAATGAAGATTTTTCTATATGTTCAAGCAATTCGGGATTGTCTAACTCATCTGTGGTAAGTATTGGCGCTGTTTTAGCTCCTTTGTGGGGATTAAATAATTGAATGTTTTTATTATTAATATCGTAAACACCCTTAAAATCGTTTCCGCTGCCAATTGGCCAAGTAAAAGGACAAACGGCAATTTTAAGTTCCTCTTCAAGTTCTTCAAGCAGGTCGAAGGGGTCTTTTCCAACCCTGTCGAGTTTATTAATAAAAATCATTACCGGAGTGGCTCTCATTCTACAAACTTCCATAAGTTTGCGAGTTTGTTCTTCAACACCTTTTACACTGTCTACAACCAAAATTACACTGTCAACTGCTGTTAGAGTTCTGTAAGTATCTTCTGCAAAATCTTTATGGCCGGGAGTGTCAAGAATGTTTATTTTAGCTCCTTTGTAGTCTAAAGTCATTACCGAAGTTGCAACAGAAATTCCTCTTTGTTTTTCTATTTCCAAAAAGTCGGAGGTTGTAGTTTTTCTAATTTTATTGCTTTTAACAGCTCCTGCCACCTGAATTGCACCACCCATTAGTAGTAATTTTTCGGTTAAAGTGGTTTTCCCTGCATCGGGGTGCGAAATAATTGCAAAGGTTCTTCTTTTTTTGATTTCTGATTTTAAGTCCACGAGTCAGTAAATTTTTATAAGGCTGCGAAAGTAATCAAAAAAGAAATTAGAACAATAATCGGACTATTAAATTTACTGATGTTTGTAAACTATTCTGCCAAAAGGTATTGTTTGCCGAATTGTACCTGAATTTTCCAAAACTTCCTAAACGAGCTATCTTGTTTTGTGCTTATTGAATTATCCAGTGAATCTACTATTGCGTTTTCCTCTTCTCCAAATTCTTCCTCAGGCAGTTTATAAAGTTCAACCAGAGATGAATATTCGTTGTTAACTAGCTCTTTATGGGTTTCAAAAAATAATTTTGCTGCGTTTAGATACTCTGAATTTTCTTTAAATGGACCAATTTTTTTCAGCTCTTGAATAGCAGCTTCAATGTTTATTTTTGCTTCCATTACAGCATTATCCATTTCAGCCGGTTCGTAATTATTTATTGCCATATCAAGCTTATCAACACTTTCAAAAATAAGAGATTGAAGTTTTACAATAGCGTTATTGTATTCGGTTGGATTGGTATAAACAATGGCCTTGTTGTCTTCTTTTTTGGTGTTTTCCTGATTTTTTTCTTTTGAATTTGAGCAAGAAAGAAATAAAATTCCCGATAAAAATAAAATTATAATTGGTTTCATAATAACTAGTTTTATTCCAGTACAATTAAATATCTGTTTCCAAAAGTTTTTTGAGCTTCAATAAAATTGATTAATGC
>JAFGXD010000015.1 GCA_016936815.1 Bacteroidales bacterium | reverse complement strand
TTCTTTAATTAATCAATTTTGAAATTAACCGGAAACGCTTGTTTCAATTCCCAAACCATTTACTCTTTCTGCAATTTTTTGCAAAGTTTGTATTTCTATTTTTTGAAGATTAGAAGATGGAGTATCTCTGGCAATGGTATAAATCATAACCTTTCTAGGTTTTACTTTCTTAATTATTTCAATCCATGCAGACACTTCTTTTTCAGTCGTATTATCAATAATTTGTTTCTTATATTCTCCTTTTAAAAACATTGTCTGCAAAATAAAGTTACCCTTAAATTTTCTAAAATTATTTATTATTTCTTTTTCATCGAAATAGCAATTTGGGCAATTTAAAAGCATTAAGGTTGACGGAAATGCAGAATCTAATTTAAGTATTGGGTCTTCAATTTTTTGTAATGCATCAATTACCTTTTGCCGATGCAATTGTGTAGCATTAGAAAGCACCGCAATTCTAGCTTCGGGTGACAATTTATCTCTAACTTCAATAGTATCTTCAATAATTCCTGCAAAATCTGGATGTAGCGTTGGCTCCCCATTCCCCGCAAAGGTAATTACATCAGGTTTTTCGCCTTTCTGAGACATTTCAATTAGCTTTTGCTCAAGTAATTGCTTAACTGTATTTCGAGGTTGAAACTGCTTTTTAACCCCCTTTTCAGAAATAGTCCAACCACACTCGCAATAAATGCAATTAAAATTACAAAGTTTAGAATCAATGGGGAGCAAATTAATACCCAACGAAATACCAAGACGTCGGCTTTTAACCGGTCCAAAAACCACATCATGAAAAAGGAAAGTACCCATAAACAGAAATATTAATTGTATAAAAATACAGAATTATTAAAACGTTTGAAAGAAAGGCTTTATGTTATAAAATTAATTGTTTTTTGCAAAGTATAAAAATGAGATAAAAAAAAAGCCATCCTTGATAGAATGGCTTTTTGAAATATAAAAATAACTTAAGATTATTTTACAATACTTTTAAAAGTGTCGTCGCCAAAGAATTTAAAGAATTCCATGTCGGTTTTAGCTTTACCATTCCAAGTAGCATCTTTTCCTATAGCTGCACGAAGACTGTTAAACATTAAGTCTGAATCGGCTTTTCTTGCACCTGCAACAGCTTTTAGGTAGTACATTGCTGCATCTTCTTTATTATCTGCGCAATCTACTTTCTTAACAGCACCATCAGCATCGCCGTTTAAAAGAACAGCCAAAGCGGAGTTAAATGAGCAGTTTGAACCAAATGAACCAACAGCAGCTTCATAATCGGCTTTCTTAATGTAAACAATACCCATATTGTAATTCACCTGATCTCCGGCTCCTGAAGCTGAAGTAAATAATTCTTCTGCAGTTTTAACGTCACCTTCCAAAAGAGCAACAACACCAAGGTTATTGATGACGATTTTGTTATTATCATCAATTTTTCTTGCATCTTCAAAAGCTGCTTTAGCGTCGCTAACTTTGTTCATATCAACATAAACAGCACCAACGTTGTTAGGACCTCTCCAATCTGTTGGGTAAATATCTGTAAATGATTTGTAAATTTTTAGTTTTCTGTCGTTGTCTTTTGTAAGAGTAGCAGCATAAAGTAGTTCTTCAACTTTTAAGCTGTCTGGTCTTAAATCGAAAATAGCAGAAATTTCCTCATCTGAGTATCCAATATGATCGAGGTTGTAATTAACAACTGATCTACGTTGTTTTGGAAGAATCTTCTTTCTTAGTTCGTCGTAAACAGAAGCAAGTTTCTTAAGTTCAGCTTCACGAACTTCAAGGTCGGCATGCATGTTAAGAACTCCAAGAATTATTTCTTTATCCTGAATATCTGAATTTTTCAAATCTCTTTCGAAACCTGCCCAGTCTTCAGCAACTGAATTTGAAGTAACAAAACCTGATTCTTTTGCTTTTTCTAGTTTCTTAAGGAAATTATTGATATAATCGCTTGCTGATTTAGCACGTTTATCTGCCAAAGGAGCATTAATTTCTTCTTTATTTCCATCCCATGAAGCACCACCATTAATGCTAACGCCTGTAAGTTCTAATCTTTCATTTTTCTGAACTTCAGCAACAAGTTCTTTAAGTCTCTTAACATCTGCTTTATTTGCATTTGTTCCGGAAACTGAAGATTGTTGCAAAGCATACATTAGTTCTGCAGAAACAACTTCTTTAGTAATCCTTTGGAAATTGTCTTTTCCAATAATTGATTTAGGATTAATTTGAACAAGTCCCGGGGTTGCAATAACTCCTTTTGCAATTGGCATTGGATCGAAAGGTACTTCTTTCTTTTTCATTTTACCAACAATTCTAATTTCCAAATCGGAAATTCTCATTCCCTCGTTATAAGGAACTTTGCTTGTGTAAGAAAAAGATCCACCAGCAAAATTAACAATGGAATTATTGTCTTTCACCTTTTCTCCTTGAACGATTTTTACATCAGGAAAAGCTTTTTCTCCAGTAGCATATTTAATTACCGGAGTGATTTCAAGAGTTGCTTTTTTGTTGAAATATTTTGCCGGGTATTTTCCTGAAATACTAACTGAAACACTATCAGCATGCATTTCTAAAGGAGAAGGAGTTACAGTATATTGTACCTCTCCGGCCAATTTTTTCATTTTTTTGAGACCGCCACAACTGGCAAGTACAAGAACAATAAGCAACAACGATAAATAGTTAAGTCTTGTTTTTTTCATAACATCTTAAGTTTGTTAATGTTTAATTTTTAAAGCTACAAAATTAGCAATGTTTTCAATAATACAAAGATTTCTTGTTTATATTTCTGTTTTTTTACAAATTTATGTGTAAATCTAGCTGTTAGCTGTTGGCTTTTGGCTTTTGGCTTTTAGCTGTTAGCTGTTAGCTTATAGCTTTTAGCTTTTAGCTGCTAGCTTTTAGCTTTTAGCGGTTAACAAATGCTATCATCTACGATTATTTCATTTTAGGGACTACCTTTTCTATTAATTCCTACGGGTTGAAACCCATAGCTATGATTGGAAAACCACTTCGTGGTTATGGGTGAAAAAATTTTCAAATACCCATAATAGCCGGACATCTACGAAAATTTAATTTTAGGGACTATCTTCTCTATTTTATTCTACGGGTTGAAACCCATAGCTATGATTGGAAAACCACTTCGTGGTTATGGGTGAACAAACCATCAAATGCCGACCTAAGTCGAGCATCCTCGAAAATTTCATTTTCGGGCATATCAAATAACTCCAAACAACATCACTTTTCACCAAACATAAAGACTTCCGGTTTTTTGTTATTAGTGGCTGAACCTCTAAACATGCCTGTGGTATTAAAAACCATGCAGATATTTCCGTTTTTGTCAATGCCAATTAGGCCTCCGTCTGCTTTTGCATTTTTCAGTTTGTCGTTTATTACAAAATCAGCGGCTTCATTTATTTGCATTCCTTTGTATTTTATAAGGGCTGAAACATCGTAAGCTACAGCATAGCGAATAAAAAACTCACCATGCCCCGTGCAAGAAATACCGCATGTTTGATTATCGGCGTAGGTTCCTGCTCCAATAATTGGCGAATCCCCTACCCTTCCGTACTTTTTATTCGACATTCCTCCTGTGGATGTTCCAGCTGCAATATTGCCAAAATTATCTAATGCCACACAGCCAACGGTACCTTTTTTGTCTATTTGTTCCTCTGCTGATTTTTGTTTTTCAAGAGCCTTAAACCTTTCTTCTGTATAGAAATAAGATGAATCTACAATTTCTAGGCCTTGCTCCCTGGCAAAAATAGATGCTCCTTTTCCAGCAAGTAAAACGTGGTTAGAATTTGTCATTACTTTTAGTGCAGCCGAAATAGGGTTTTTAATATCTCCCACCCCTGCTACAGCCCCGGCCTTTAGAGTTTTTCCATCCATTATTGAGGCATCTAGTTCGTTTGTGCCTGCATTTGTAAAAACCGCACCTTTTCCTGCATTAAATAAAGGTGAATCTTCCAAAATCTTAATTACTTGCTCTACAGCTTGCAATGAGGTTCCGTTATTCTTAAGAATACTATCGCCCAAAACAAGCGCTTCCATTAATTTAGCAGAATATTCAAGTTGTTTGGTTTCTGAAATATCGTTCTCAGAAAAATTTCCCGCTCCACCATGAATCACAATTGCATACTTTTGTCCGTAAGCATTATGGCATTGCAGAAAAATAAGGTAGTAAATGAAAATTGAAATTATTAAACCAAATATCTTCATGAGAAAGGATTAGTCAACCTCGTTCATTACCAAAGAGAAAAATTCGCAAGCACTAGAAATTATTGAGTTAGGCATATCATGAACCAAGAACTCCTTTTCGTTACCGTTTACTAAAATATAACCAAAAGAATCTCCAAGATCAAGCTCTTTTTCAAGCATTTTTATATCCTTATCTCTTAAAATATCATTGTAAACCGAAAAAAATTCTACCTCAGGATGGTTATCGCTAAAATATGATGTAACATCTCCAACAAACCAACCCCAATCTTCTCCGCCACCTTCAAAATATTCTTCTGAAGCAGCAGGTTCGGCATAGGTAAAAATCTGCTTCACTCTTTTGTCGTTTACTCTAATATCGAAAGGACTATAAATAACCCTACGCTGCTTTTCGTGGCTAACTAATACAGCATAAGCATCTTTATTAGTCTCTTTGTAATCCATAAGTGAATGAACGCATGGCTCAATATCACTATATGGCCCAATAAAAACGACGTACAATTCTTTACCGCTAAGCGATTCGAAATCGGGTATCCATAAATAGTTAACGTTTTCAAATTCCTTCCTGTAATTTTTAACCATTTCAATTGCCGAATCTTGGTTTTCGGTAGCTGAAAGATTTATTATATAATAAGGCGTTGAAATAATGCTGTCGCTTAAGGGTAAAATTTCAGGAATTTTCGATTCTTTTAATGAATCATTGGAGGAAGTCCCCGACTCATCTTCATTTGATTTATTTGAACAGGAAGCCACAAACAAAACAAGGCCAATGTAAAACAGAATTTGTTTCATAGAAGTATTATTTTTAGGATGTTATTTTTTCTTCTTTTTCTTACCATCGTCTTGAAGACAATCAACAGCCCATTCCTGCAATTGCAATTCATCAATGTTTTGTGCTTCAATTGCGTTGGGAAATTTATCTTCAAGTTTCTCCAACATACAATTGCAATAATCTTCTGCATCAATATCGGGCGTTCCGGCAAGACCTTCAACGCAAGTGCTCATAAAAGCTTCACGTTCTACTTTTGACCACTTACTTTTCGTGAACTTTCCAAAAATCCCACAGGAAGTAATAAGAAATGAACTTACAAGAATTAAGCTCGCTAATAAATATTTAGCTTTCATGGTAATAATGGTTTAATTACTTGCGAAATATATGAATAATTCAATGGAAAAAGAATTTTTTTTATTTTTTTATTTTGTAATTATAGAAAAAGGAACTCTGTAATAAAAAGAAACCCGGTTTCAGAAATGGGAAAGACCATACAATACGCTAATCATGGTAAATTCAAAAAGCAAAGTTAATTGGGAATTTTGAACAAAATTTTTGTATTTTAGAGCGATTTATTAATTGCACATATTATTAAACTAAATTAGCTTTCTCTTGGCTGATTATGTTTATATATTTTTTATGAAATCCGCATTCTCTATATTGTTTCTGGTATTAATTTGGTCTTGCGCAGTTTATGCCCAAAAATATAACTTTATTGGATATGGTGTTGCCGACGGATTTCCTCAGTCAAATGCTGACCATGTTACGCAAGACAGCAAAGGCTACATGTGGTTTGCCACTCAAAACGGAGCGGTTAAATTTAACGGAAAAGAATTTGAAACCATTGGGCAAAAAGAAGGACTAATAAGTTCAGTGGTTCAATGCGTTTTCGAAGACTCGAAAGGTCAATTGTGGGTGGCTACAAAACAGGGTGTTACGGTATTTAATAAGAATAAACATTTTTCTCTTACTAAAGAAAACGGACTTTACCACAATAATGTACTGAAAATAACAGAAATTGATGATTACATTTACCTCAGCACTCAAGAGGGAGCGTGTATATTTAGGAACTCCAAAATTCAAAAAATTTCTCCAAATATTCATGTCTATTCGTTTACAAAAATGGATAATAATGAGATTTGGGCCGGAACTCTCGACGGAATTTACATTCTAAAAGATTCAGTATTAACAAAAAAACAAAATCTTCCTAAAGAATTGAATTTGCCAATTGAAAGAGTTCTTCAAGATAAAAATTCGAAAATTTGGTTTCAGACTTTTAATAATATTTTTTGTCTTTCTAATAAAGATCTTAAAACCTTTTCAACAGATAACGGATTGCTTAATAACAAAATTGATGATATTATTATTGATTCAAATAACGATGTTTGGTATTGCTCGGAAAATGGCGGTGCAGGAAGAATTTCAGAAGATGAAATTATTAACTTTACAACCGACAACGGACTTATAAGCACCTCCGTTATTTGTATTTATGAGGATAGAGAAAAAAATATTTGGTTTGGCACCCGCAATGGTCCATGTATGATAAATTTAAAAACTCCATTTATTCATTACGATAAAATTAGCGAAGATAACGATGAAATTGTGCTTGGAATAAACGGCGATGAGCAAGGTAATATTTGGTTTTGTACCTACGGCTACGGTGCTATAAAATACAAACAAGGGGAATTTACAAATTTGGGTAATGCAATTGGCTTAAACGACGATTTTGTTTTTGATATTGAATTTGATGAAAAATACATTTGGCTGGCAACTGCAAATAACGGAATTGTAAGAGTAAATAAAAACGATTACAGTAAATTTGAAATAATTCAAAATCCTCATCCTGAAAGAGTTTACAGCATATTTAAAGATTCTAACGGAAATTTGTGGTTTGGAAGTAATAGCAGTTATGTAATTAAATTCAATGGAAATACCTTTGAAAAAGTTGGAGAAAAACAAGGATTTAAAACTCCAAATATTATGAATGTTTTTGAGGATTCAGATGGAAATTTCTGGTTTTCGTCCGCCTCCGAGGGATTGTTTAAATTTAATGGAACCGAAATTTTGTCTTTCAATAAAAAACATAACCTCAAAACCAACTATTTACGTTGCGGCACTCAGGTAGAAGAAGAAATGTGGTTTGGCTCTGCTTCTTATGGTCTTCTTAAGGTAATTAATTCCGGCGGTAAGTATAAATTTGAATATATTACAGTTGACGAAGGTCTCAGTTCAAATAATATTTATCTGATTTATAAAGATTCTAAAGGCCATATTTGGTGTGGAACCGATAGAGGAATAGATAGAATTACAGTTAAAAATGGTGAAATAACCCAAATTCGGAATTATGGGAGAACCGACGGTTTTTTTGGCATCGAGACAAATATAAATGGTATTTATGAAGATAAAAATGGACATATCTGGATTGGCACCGTTAATGGTTCAACCAAGTATATTCCGGAAATGGATATTGAAAACACCGTTCAACCAAACACTTACGTTTTGGGACTAAAACTTTTTTTTGAAGAAATTGACTTAAGAAAATACAGCCAAGATTATGATGAAGACGGAAAACCGACAAAACTTATCTTTCCTTATAACGAAAATCATTTAAGTTTCGAATTTATTGGCCTTAGCTATTCCTTACCTGATTTAGTTAAATACAAATACAGACTTGTTGGACAGAGCGATAAATGGTCTCCCCCAACCTCCGACAGAAAAGCTGTTTTTACAAATATTGCCCCCGGCGAATATGAATTTCAAGTTATTTCGGCCAATAACGATGGTGTTTGGAACGAAAAACCCACAACATTAAAAATAATAATTGAACCGCCCTTTTGGCAAGAAATCTGGTTTATTGCTCTAATGATTTTTACGGCAATTCTATTAACCTATATTATTGTAAATTGGAGGATTAGCTCTCTTAAGAGGACAAAGAGAATTTTGGAGAAAAAAGTCTCTGACAGAACAAGTGAAATAGTTCAACAAAAGGAGGAAATTGAAACACAAAGAAACCACACAGAAGAGCAAAAGAAAATTATTGAAAAAATACACCGTGAAATAGAGCAAAGTATTGTTTATGCAACCCGTATTCAACAATCGGTTTTTCCTAACGATGAGGTTTTACAAGAGCATTTGGCAGGGCATTTTGTGTTTTTTAAAGCTAAAGATAATGTTAGCGGAGACTTCTACTGGTGGAGTCATGTTGAAGGAAGAACCATAATTACTGCCGCCGATTGCACAGGGCATGGTGTTCCGGGAGCTTTTATGAGTATGTTGGGAATTTCGTTTCTTCGAGAAATTGTTCAGAAAGAGTACATTACGCATCCCGGTGTAATTTTGCGGAGGTTAAGAAAAGAAATAATAAAAGCTTTAAAACAAACAAACGAGATAGGGACACATAGAGATGGAATGGACATGGCATTGGTCTCAATAGATCACAAAAACAGTACATTGCAATATGCCGGTGCAAATAATCCTCTATTAATAGTTAGAAAAACTGAAAATCTTTTAATTAGCGAGCTTGGTGAAATTGTAACAGAACCTCTAATATCATCGTGCAACCATAATGGAAATTCGTTAATAGAAATAAAGGGCGACAAAATGCCGATTTCCATATATTACAAAATGGACAGGTTCACAAATAATGAGATAAATATTATGAAAGGCGATAAGATTTATCTTTTTTCCGATGGCTTTGCCGACCAATTTGGAGGTGCAAACGGCAGCAAATTCAAATTTAAGAATTTCAAAAAACTATTGCTCGAAAATTCCCATTTGCCAATGCATGAGCAGAAAGAAAAGCTAAATGAAACTTTTTACCAATGGAAGGGTCTACTCGATCAGGTTGACGATTTGGTTGTTTTGGGAGTAGTTATTTAGTTTAAAGAAAAAGTCGCTTTCAATAAGAATAAAAAAAAACGGTCAGGGTACCACAACAATTCATTTATTTCTTTTATCCTCCAAAAGCGGCTTATATTTAGCATCAAGTTTATCCTTCCAGCCAATTAAGTAGGCAGTAAATTCGCCAATATTATACTCACGAATATTTTGCTTTTCAACCTTTTGCATAATGTCTTTAGGAAAAAACTTATTAGAAATTTCCACATTTTTCTCATTGGTTCTAAGGTATGAAATATCTAAATCGGCAGCTCCAAACAAATGCAAAATATTGTGAGCAATAACTGATGGATACTTATAAGAAATAATAGCAAATTCAACCTCTGAATTACTCATAGTATTAATAGCCAACGACATATCATCTACAAAATAATTATTTACCATAAAAAGCAAGGCAACACTTTCCACCTTATATAAATCCCTTAAATAAGCAATAAAACCCTCTTTATCTCTTGGGTTATTAATTTGTGGAATACCTGGTTTTTCTTCTATTTCGATAGAAGATCCTATTCTTTTGCAAATATAATCGGCCCAATCGTTAATATTTTTAATGCCTTCATTAAAATTAGGTTTAGAAGCCGATTCTGCCACCGAACCTCCCGGCAGTTCTCTACGCACAGTAGCATAATTATCGTCCATGTGAAAACCTGTTCTTATTGTAATTGAAGTCTTATTTAGTAAAGCCTGTTCGTTTAACCATTTTACGGCAACATTTATTGAATCCATTGTTGAAAGGATATCGTTTTCAAGAAAAGGTCTATTTGTTTTGTTACTTACAAAAACAACATAAACCAAAACATCGTCTTTTAGAATTTTACAAACATTTTTATTTCTAGCTTTAATAAAATCAACTTTTTTTTCAAAAATTCCAGGAGAAAGGAATAAGAAAGAAGCGAGCAATATGGTTATTAAGTACAATTTTTTCATTCAAAAGTTTATAAAATATATTGCAATAATAATATTAACGGACAAATTTAGCAATCTGTTGTGTATTTTTTAATTAAGCTATTGCGATTA
>JAFGXD010000111.1 GCA_016936815.1 Bacteroidales bacterium | reverse complement strand
TCGAAGTAATTCGCAAAAACACTTCAATTGACTGGACTGTCAGAGAAAGCGTACAAGCAAAACTTCGTATTACAGTTAAAAAGCTTCTAAAAAAACATGGCTATCCACCGGATAAACAGGCAAAAGCAGTCCAGACAGTACTGGAGCAAGCTAAATTGTTGGCGGATGAGTTTGGGAATAGGTAATAGGGTATGGACAGCAGGGAGTAGAGATAACTTGCAGATACCTTAACTTACCAATACTGATTAAATGCAAAAATAGCTTAGAAGGAGAAATTAACTACATTATAATCAAAATGGGATAACGTAGGAAAATCCAAATTCGCCAATTTTAATAAATGGCTTAATCTCACCATTGGTCAATAATTGATAATATCTTTCTCTAAATAAGGAAGTGTAAATTCTAAAAAATGCTTCATCATTATTATAGGAGCCATAAAAATCAAAAGCCAGAACTATTAAATTATAAGGTATTGGGCCTCTATTTATTTTATATCCTAAAGAAATGCCAAAATCATAAGAGCCTGAAAAATTCTTATAATAAACATATTGTGGGAAATCTAAAAAAGCAGATTCCATTCCTTCAAAATCCTTAAGTGGTGTTTGGTATCCCAATCCTAAATTCAAGTGTGTCCCAATGCTATAATCACTTGTTTGAAAAATAGGGATATTAAAACCTAAATGTAAACCAACATTTGCAATATATCCATTAATATTTTTACTTATATATTTGGGGTTTATTGGTACAGAATAATTGTCTATAATTGAATATCCATCAAATTCTTCCATCGTTCCTGTTAATTTAACTGGCATTATTCCCATTGATAAACCGAAATTTACAAAAAAACAATCGGTTTTTTGGCAAAAAGCATTAAAACACAACAAGAAACAGATTACTATTGCTATTTTCCTCATAATATTGTTCCAATTATTAAATAACCATTTGAGCCTCCAAGAAGAAATTTATCCTTTTCAATAAACCTTATTACTCTAAACAATTTATCAAAACCATTACCATTAATATCGAAAACAGGATTCCATTCATTTTCACTTGCAATGTCTAAATTTGTACTAATAATATTTTCACCAACACATATTTGATAATCGTCATTCCCATCAATATCATAATAATCGTAATTGTTTGAATAATTCGATCTTTTCATTACATCAAGATACAAGTCTGGATCCATTATTAATCCATTTAAACCAACAACAACGGTGTCATTATTTGTCATATATATTCCCCGTGGGAATTCATCATAATTTGCATTAATGTCTAAGTCAAATTTGTTCATCATAGAAAGATTATAACCTTCTATTTGTGCATCATCATTAATTATTAATATTTTGTTTTCCATAAATCGAAATCCTCTCAAACTAGCATCAAGGGGGAATTGAATTAGGTTACTAAAAGTTTCACCCTTATTATAGGTTTTTTGCAAATCGCAATAAGTTGATGAACAATCTCCAACAAAACCTATTCCATCTTCATTTACAAAAACAAAATCCCCATATCCCTTAAAATTCCAAGTTTCACCACCATCATGAGTAGTGTATAACTTTATATCCATCAGGCACATACCATTCAACTCATCAAAAAATGCAATTCCTCTACAAAGAAAATTACCTTCAACATCTATAGAAACCCATGTGCCTCCTCCATTTATGGTTTTATAAATACAGGAATCAGTCGCCGCAAAACAAATATCCCTTGAAATGTAACTAATATATCTAATATCATTTGCGCCATTAATTGACAAGTCATCAATAATGGTCAAGGTCGGAACAATCTCAACTACTTTTTTCTTGCATGATGAAAGAAAAAATGCTATTGCTATAAACAATATTATTTTATACATAATAGAAATATATTATTGAGAATAAACTTCTAAAAAAAAGAAAAATTATAATTATTGTCCGATAAAAATATGCAAAACATTTTATAAAAAAAAATTAATTTGAATTTCAGGCAATTAAAGTTTCAGAGAGTTAGGTTTTTAAAAGTAAGCCCTCTCAAAACAGGCTGTACTGTAATGTATTATTATATGATATTTGCCAATACTTATCAAGATTTTCTAAGAAATTGATTAGGTGAATATAATTAATTAAGTGGATTTTGCATAGTTGTACTGTCATAAATCTCTATATTCTTGTTAATTACATCTCTTACCCGGCTGTCCGAGCAAATATTATTGCTATTTTCGAAATAATTTCCTGTTTTGTGGTAGGAAAGTAGTCAAAAAAAGTTTTGAGTTATTTTTTTGCAAAAAAAAGGGGAACATTCTCATCTCCCCTCTGCTCATCTCAAACTGCATAGATATGGTTTAGATGTGCCATATCCTGACTAATTTTCTTATGCAACAAACGAGCATAAATATTTGTTGTTCTAATTGAAGTGTGACCAAGCATTTTCGATATTGTTTCGATAGGCACATTGTTGTTGAGCGTCACAGTTGTCGCAAATGTATGTCTGGCAAGATGGCTTGATAAGTTTATCTCAATACCACATACATCACCAATTTCTTTTAGGTAGGCATTCATTTTTTGATTGGATTTTACCGGTAAAAGGACATTATTGGCAAGACAATATTCATCATTAGCATATTTTTCAATCAGCTGTTGAGTTACCGATAAAATCGGAATACTGCTTTTTGTATCTGTTTTTTGGCGGTTAATTTTAATCCAATAAGTGCCCAAAGAATCCATTTCTATGTTGGTTTTATTAAGCTTTTTCAAATCAACATGTACAAGACCTGTAAAACAAGAGAATAGAAAACAGTCTCTGATTTGTTCAAGCCTTTTAATCTTGAATTTCTTATTAATCAGTATTCCTAATTCTTCTTCAGTAAGAAAACCTCTGTCAGTCTTTTTGAAAGTCATTTTATAACTGGCGAAAGGGTCTTTTTCTATTTTACCTGTAGCTATAGCGTGGTTAACAATTTTACGCTAGTTCTTAATATATTTCATAGTCGAGTTTTATAATATTTATGTATTCTTTATTGTACTTACTTTTAATAAAAACCCGGGCATGATTAAGCGAAGTTTTGTATCTCTTTAAAGTTTGATGCGAAAAATCGATGCCAACTGAAACTCTGTTCTTACGTATTAAAAACAGTACATTTAATGTCGCTTTTTTGCCCATGATTTTCTTTATTTTTCTTTGAATAAAACAATAAAATATGGCTCAAAAATCAAAATGCAAATAGCGTTTGAAAAGTGTGAGTTTGAGAGTGAGTTATCAGACAAAAAACAAATGAGGCTAAATGTCTCATTTGTTTTTTGTGGAGCTGCGGGGAGTCGAACCCCGGTCCAAACAAGGAACCCATGTGCTTTCTACATGCTTATCCTTAACTTAATTTTCGTCAGCAACCGGGCAAAAGGCAACCGAAATTGCTGCTTATCTCCTGAATTTCATTCCAACTACGGAGTAATCATTGGAACTATCCCTATTTGTCGGTGCCTCGCTATCGGGAACAATAAGGAGAGATTCCCGGGAGACAGCTCGCTCCAGCTCCTAGAGCCGGATATGCTTAGTCTACTGTTATTCGACTATGCGGCAAGCGCGTAGTTATTTTCGCCGTTTGAATGTTTGCACTTCAGTTTTACGAGTTAACTTGCGTAGCTCGGCATGCTTACACAACAATTCAACTTGCTGTCAAAAGCCAGGTCAGCCCCGTTGTGTTTTGCAAAGATAATTGGTTTTTTCCCCTTTGCACGATTTTTTTATTGATTTTTATCACCCAACACCAATAATTATAGCTTTGAACTGTTTATTTCTAAACCAAAGAACATTTTTCCCTGTGTTAACGTTATAAGAAAACATTAGATTATTTGCAACTTAAAATTGTAAACAACGTAATTATTAAATGTTGAAGAACCTAAAAATTTGAAATCATGAGGCAGTTAAAAATTACTAAGCAGGTAACTAACCGCGAAACTCCTTCGCTGGATAAGTACTTGCACGAGATTGGAAAAGTGGAGTTGGTTACCGCCGAAGAAGAGGTTGAACTTGCTAAAAGAATTCGCTCCGGCGATGCTCAAGCTCTTAACCGATTAATAAAAGCAAACCTTAGATTTGTTGTATCCGTTGCTAAACAATATCAAAACCAGGGTCTTAGTCTTCCCGATTTAATTAATGAAGGAAATGTTGGACTTATTAAAGCTGCTCAACGTTTCGACGAAACCCGTGGTTTTAAGTTTATTTCCTATGCTGTTTGGTGGATTCGTCAGGCTATTTTACAATCGCTTGCCGAACAGGCCAGAATTGTTCGCCTTCCTCTTAACAAAATAGGGACTATTAACCGCATTAACAGGGTGTTTAACAAATTGGAACAGGAATTCGAAAGAGAACCAAGTACCGATGAAGTGGCAGACGCAATGGAAATGGCTCCGGGAGATATTAAAGACGCTCTAAAATCTAATTCACGTCATATTTCTATGGATGCTCCCCTTTCGGAAGGCGAAGATAGTAATATGTACGAGGTTTTAAGCTCCTCCGAATCTCCTTTGCCCGACCGTAGCCTGCTTTCAGAATCGCTAAGAAAAGAAATAGAAAGAGCTCTTTCTACTCTTACTCCCAGAGAAGCCGATATTGTTAGATTGTATTTCGGTCTTAATAACCACCCCCAACACACTCTCGAAGAAATTGGTGAAGAATTCGACCTTACCAGAGAAAGAGTACGTCAAATAAAGGAAAAGGCTATTAGAAGACTTAAGCACACTTCCCGAAGTAGAAATTTGAAATCTTATTTGGGCTAAGAACAAATATTTTTTCTTGAAATCTGCCGTTTTTTTTGTTCATTTGTAAATAAAACAAAAGAAACATGAGTCAACTTATTGCACCTTCTTTACTTTCAGCCGACTTTGCAAATCTTCAAAGAGATATTGAAATGATTAACTCCAGTGCGGCAGATTGGTTTCATATAGATGTTATGGATGGGCTTTTTGTACCAAATATTTCCTTTGGATTCCCTGTAATTCAACACATTAAAAAACATGCTTCTAAACCACTTGATGTACATTTAATGATTGTTGACCCCGACAGATTTATTGATGAATTTAAAAATGTTGGAGCGGACGTTCTTACTGTTCATTACGAAGCATGTAATCATTTGCACCGAACTGTTCAAAGAATTAAATCCCTCGGAATGGGCGCAGGAGTTTCGCTAAATCCTCATACTCCTGTAAGTCTGTTGGAAGATATTTTGCCCGATACCGATCTTATTCTTATTATGTCGGTAAACCCCGGTTTTGGCGGTCAGAAATTTATCGAAAATACCTACAAAAAAGTTTCTGAACTAAAGAATATGATTATAAAAACCGGTGCCAAAACTCTTATAGAGGTAGATGGTGGAGTTGACCTGAACAATGCACGCAAACTAATAGATGCAGGCGCTGATGTGCTTGTTGCAGGCAGCTTTGTGTTCAAATCAACCCAACCATCAAAAACCATTGAAGAACTTAAAAACGCTTAAGATTTATTAGGTTATTCTAATGCCATTTCCCTATCAACATCCTTATCGCCTCTTCCGGAAAGATTAATAATGCTAATAGAGTTTTTGTCTTTTAGAATCTTGCAGGCCAGAGCTATAGCATGTGCCGATTCAATTGCAGGTATTATTCCCTCAAGTTTCGATAGAAGTGCAAAAGCTTCCAATGCCTCATTGTCGGTTATGCAGTGGTATTTGGCTCTGCCACTTTCTTTAAGAAAGGCGTGTTGCGGACTAATTCCCGGATAGTCGAGTCCTGCCGCTATTGAATGAGTATCGGTAGGATTTCCCTGTTCATCCAGCAAGCAATAGCTGTAAGTACCCTGAAAAACTGCCGGTTTTCCAAAGCTTAGCGTTGCAGCGGTTTTCTTCGGTATATTGCCCAGTCCTCCTCCTTCTGCTCCATGAATTTCAACATTAATATCGTCCAGAAATTCGTGAAACAATCCAATGGCATTGGAACCGCCTCCAACACATGCAAAAATTGAGTCCGGCAAACGATTTTCTGTTTGCAGAATTTGCTCTCTGGCCTCAACGCCAATTATTTTCTGAAAAAATCCTACCATCTGCGGATATGGGTCGGGACCAACCTGCGAGCCCAAAAGATAGAATGAGTCCGGATTTTCAATGTAGTATTCCAAAGCCACATCAACAGCATCTTTTAAGGTTGCAGTACCTCTTTCTGTTGTAATAAGCTCTGCACCAAGAAGTTTTATTCGTCGCACATTCATTGCCTGACGTTCGGCATCTTTTCTTCCCATAAAAATCTTGCAGCGTATTCCAAACAAAGCTGCTGCTGTGGCTGTTGCTACACCATGCTGACCGGCACCGGTTTCGGCAATAATTTCCTTTGCATTCATATGTTTGGCAAGCAAAATCTGACCAATGGTATTGTTAATTTTATGAGCTCCGGTGTGATTCAGGTCTTCGCGTTTCAGGTATATTTTTGAACCAACATATTTAGAAAGATTATTGGCCAGAAATAGGGGAGAAGGTCTTCCAACAAAATGTTTTAAATAGTAATAATACTCCGTTAAAAAACCTTTATCGCTTTTTAAGAATTGAAAAGTCTCCATTAGTTTCTGTAATTTGTTCTCAAGAATCGGAGGAACAAACCTGCCACCGAAATTATTGTAATAACCGTCTTTAAAGGTTTTATATGATTTTGTGTCAATCGTTTTCATTTTGTATATTTTTAATTTTTGTTTGTAAATTTGTTAATCAATATATAATTGCTGCATAGAATGTTCCTTCAGGCGCCATCTGAAAATAACTTCCCTTATCCATTGTAAAAAAATCGTGTTCATAATAAACAAAAAAAAACCCGACGAAAAAGCGTCGGGTTTGGTAAATTGTAAAATATGCCGGCTTTTTCTCTAATAAATTAAAGAAATCCACCAACAAATTTTTATTTCGCTAAAAAATACCATGTTTTATAAATATGCACAAATATTGAAATAAATATATTAAAAACCAAATTATAATGAAAAAAAATCAAAATAATGTAATAAAACTAGATTTTAATTCACGGATTTATAAATTAAAATATTACAAAATATGCAATTTTAGGTTTGTAATACATCTATGTAAACCTTATTAAATGATTGTTGAATTCTATAAAAACAATATTCTATTAAAATATCAATCTACTAAATCAAAATATCTATCTTTATGCCTTATTATTTTCTAATAATAGATATGGCTCGACTAATGAAAATTATTAAACCAAAGTTCTGTTTACTCCTCTTGTTTATTACAGGACTTACTCTTATTTCTACTGCCCAAAAAACTTGGTCGCTAGAAGATTGCATTTCGTATGCAATGGAAAATAACATTCAGGTAAAACAACAGGAATTAACAGGCTTAATTAACCAAAACAACTTAATTCAATCTAAATGGAATCTGCTTCCTAACCTAAATGCAAGTGCGGCACAAAATTATTCTTTTGGTCGTTATATTGACCCTTATACCAACGATTTCTCTGCCGAAAACACAAGCTCAAGTCAGTTTGGTTTAAACAGTTCCCTTATTTTGTTCGAGGGTTTTTCTAAAACTAATACCATTAAGAAAAATGAACTTATTCTAAAATCGTCTCTTTACGATTTAGATAAAATTAAAAACGACATTTCTCTAAGTATTGCAACAGCTTATTTGCAAATTCTTTTTAATATAGAACTTCTTGAAACCACTAAAGCACAGGCCGAAATTACTCGTCAGGAGGCCGAAAGAATGGAACTGCTCGTTAATTCAGACCTACAGCCACAGGGTAAACTTTTGGAAGTTCTGGCTCAGGTTTCTAACGAACAACTGCAAATTGTTAATATGCAAAACCAGCTTAATATGGCCTATCTTAACCTTGTGCAATTAATGGAACTCGACTCTGCTAATAATTTCGAAATTGTAAAACCTGAAATAAATCCAATAAATTTCGAATTTCAAATTCCTGAAACTAACGAATTGTTTAATCAGGCTTTGCAATCCATGCCACAAATATTAAGTGCCGAGTGTAATCTGAAATCTGCCGAATACGATATTGCAATTGCTAAAGGACGAAGATTACCCCGACTTTCACTCAATGCAAATTATGGATCGGGTTATTCAAGCGCAAGGCAAAAATACAGCGACCCAACTTATTCTCTTTCAAGTATTCCCGGAGGAATTACCGAAAGCAATCAAAATGTTTATTTCTACAATTACAGTTACAATACTGTAAACTACCCTTTTATGGAGCAGTTTAAGGATAATGCCGCAACTACTGTGTCGTTTAGTCTTACCATTCCTCTTTTTAATGGTTGGCAAACAAATCTGGGTGTAAGAAATGCTCAGATTAATTCACTTAATTATCAAAATTTACTGGCCCAGCAAAAAAATCAACTTTTTAAGGAAATTCAGCAAGCACAGGCCGATGCCATTGCTGCTATTCAAAGATATAAAGCCGCTGAAAAGTCGGTTGAAGCTTTCGAAAAATCTTTTAATTATTCAAAAGAACGCTTCGATGCAGGTTTAATTAATACTATTGAATATAATACAGCCAAAAATCAACTTACTAACGCTCAATCGGAGATGTTGCAAGCTAAATATGATTTTGTTTTTAAAATGAAAATTCTCGATTATTACAGAGGAAATCCAATAAAACTGTAATTTTGCACAACAAAGTAAGCTTAAATTTTACTATTGAAATGAAGAAAAATAACAAAAAGAAAAACCATAGATTACTACTTTACCTAATTGGATTTGTTGTAATATTTATTGTTGTTGGAAAATGTTCCGGCCTCTTTTCAAAAGAAGTGGGTCTTGAAATATTGACTGAATTTCCGGTAAAAAGAACAATTGTTGAAACAATTACCGCAAGTGGAAAAATTCAACCTCAAACAGAGGTAAAAATATCTCCGGATGTCTCAGGCGAAATAGTAGATTTATTTGTAGTTGAAGGTCAGGAAGTTAAAGAAGGCGATTTACTTCTTAAGATTAGACCCGATACTTATTTAAGCAATTTAGACCGAATGATGGCTACGGTAAACTCAGCAAAGTCGCAGCACGAACAAGCCAAAGCCCAACTTATTGAAAAAGAAGCAAATTACGAAAGAATGAAAGGTCTTTACGAAAAAGGTGCTATTTCAAAATCTGAATTCGAAACAGCAGAATCGGGTTACAAGGTAGCAAAAGCCAATGCCGATGCTGCAAGATATTCGGTTAAAAGCTCGGAAGCAAGTCTTTCGGAAGCCCGTGAAAACCTTACAAAAACTTCAATATATGCACCTATGTCGGGAGTTGTTTCAGTTCTTAACGTTGAAAAAGGTGAAAGGGTAGTTGGAACAATGCAAATGGCAGGAACAGAGATGCTTAGAATTGCCGACCTCAACAAGATGGAAGCAAGGGTTGAAGTAAACGAGAACGATATTATTAAAGTGAAACTAAACGATACAGCAATAATTGAAATTGATGCTTACTTGGGAACAAAATTTATGGGTGTGGTTAGTTCAATTGCCAATTCAGCAAATTCAACTCAAGTTTCAACCGATCAGGCAACAAGTTTCGATGTAAAAATTCGCATATTACCCGAATCTTATGCTGAACTGCTGAAAGAAAAGCCTCAACCTTTCCGTCCCGGAATGTCGGCAAGCGTTGATATACAAACAAAAACAGTAAACAATGTGCTTTCGGTGCCAATAAAAGCTGTTACTGCCCGCCCCGATTCTCTTTCGAAAGAAAACAATCAAATAGAAGATAATACCGAATTAATTGAGGTTGTTTTTGTTTATAAAAACGGAAAGGTAAAAATGCAAAAAGTTATTACAGGCATAATGGACAATAATTACATTGAAATAATTTCCGGCATAAACGAAGAAGATGAGATAGTTACAGATCCTTATGATGCTGTTTCAAAAAAACTAAAAGACAACAGCAGTGTTAAAAAAGTAAAGAAACTCAGTTCAGAACCGGGAGAATAATGAAAATAATTGTCTGCATAGAAACCTCAACAGAGGTTTGTTCTGTCTGCATAGCTGCTGATGGTAAAATTCTTTCTTCTCGCTTTAATAATGAAAACAAATCGCATGCAGCCCTGCTAACAGTTTTCATTGATGAACTTCTTAAGGAAACAAACATTCTTCCGCAACAAATTAATGCTGTTGCAGTAAGCATGGGCCCGGGCTCCTACACCGGATTAAGAATTGGCGTTTCTGCGGCAAAAGGTCTGGCTTTTGGAACAGGAGCTGCTTTAATTGGAATTAGCACCTTGGAATCAATGACTTATGGAGCAAGAAAAACCTTTAATAACAAGTTCGATAATAACAAGGACCTGCTTTTTGTCCCCTTACTCGATGCCAGAAGAATGGAAGTCTATTCCGCTGTTTTCAATAATAAAGGAGAAAAAATTAGGGATGTTTCTGCTGAAATAATTGATGAGACATCGTTCTATAATGAACTGAATAACAACAATATATTTTTTTTTGGGAATGGAGCTGAAAAGTGCAAAGATTTAATTTCAGGAAAAGACAGAATTTTTATTACCGATTTTGTAATGCAAGCCGAGAATTTAGTTGAATTGGCCTTTCAAAGACTTGAAAATAAAATGTTTGAAGATTTAGCATATTTTGAGCCATATTACCTAAAAGACTTTATTGCAAAAAAATCGAAAGACCTACTCAAACATGTAACACAGATAAAAAAATGAAAACGGCACAGATTTTGAAATTACCATTATCTAACTATTTTTCAAATCTTATGAAAGCAATGTTATTATTGGTAGTTGTTTTGTTTGTAACAGGACTAAATATTCAGGGCAAGGCTCCTGAAAACCAGCCGATTTCCGACACATTAACAAATCATGCTTACCATGCCGGTGAGTTTTTAAAATATAAAGTTTATTACGGCTGGCTAAACGGTGGAACAGCTCTGTTATCGCTTACCGAAAAACAATACAACGGAAAAACTGTTCATCATGCAAAGGCATACGCAAAAACAACAGGAATGGCCGACAACCTTTTTAAGGTTCGCGATATTTATGAAAGTTATATGGAGCCGGTTAACGGACTATCAATAAAGTCGATAAGAAATATTAAAGAGGGTAAATATACCGACTATAACGAAGTAATTTACGACCAAAAAGGCAGTAAAGTAACCAGCACAAAATCGGGGGTAAAAAAAGTTCCTTCCAGCATGCGAGATATTATTGCTGCATTTTATTATTTAAGGAGAGTAAATTTCGACAAAATGAAAAAAGATCAAACAGTTTTAATAAACACATATTTTGAAGATAATCTTTATCCCCTAAACCTCAAATACAAAGGAAAAGAGAATATTAAAACAAGTCTTGGTACAATAAAGTGCGTAAAATTAGTTCCAATTGTAATTACAGGGGGAGTGTTCGATGATGCAGAAAAAGACCTTACAATCTGGATATCAGACGATAAAAACCATATTCCCGTAAGAATTGAAGTAGATTTTATAGTAGGCTCATTTAAAATTGACCTAATAGCACACACAGGTTTAAGAAATACACTTGCTGTGGTAAAATAGACTATTATCTCTTGTTTTATGCAGCGTGATTTATTATTTCAATCCCATTCTTCTTAATTTCAGCAACAATAGGATTTGAAATATGAAAATCGGAATTCTTAAATGGATGAGGTTCAATTTGTAAATCGTCATCAGTTCTTAATTGCATTAGTTTAATTTGTAAATCAAAAATATCTTCCTCGTTCTTAAACACAATTGCAATATCAATATCACTATCGGGGTGATTTGTTCCTTTTGCAAATGACCCAAAAAGTATTGCTTTTTCAATTTCGTATTTTTTACTTATTGATTCAACATACTTTCTAGCAATCTTTATAGCTTCGTCTTTATCCATTCTCTAATTGTCTTAATATTTGTTAACCAAGTAATTGCATAATCAGGTGTACACTTCTTATAAAAATCTTGTTTGTAGTCATCGTATCTTGCATTAATATTGAAAGTGGAAATTGTATCTAACCAGTTTTTGTATTCCTCCGTTAAATTCAATTCTGAAAGCTTTGCAAGTCTCCTCAAATCATGAGTTAATGGTGCATGGGCTCCGGTCCTTTTTACAACAATTGATTTTAGTAAACGTTCAATTACCAAATGGCCAAGAAACAAAGCCCAATTGAAATCTTTTGTTTTTATTAAATTATTCAAAGTATCAAAATCGGAATCTGATCTGGAAATCCAGTGAGCAGCCACTTTTTCTATATCAATTTTTTCATCTTCCATACTTCAAAAATACAAAAATCAATGTATTTTTCCTAACAATGGCAAATTAATAAGTTTTTGAAGATTGTTTTTTCTAATATGAACTTTGTCCCCCCCGCAAAAGCATAAAACCTTAAATTAAAAACACACAGGTTTAAGAAATACACTTGCTGTGGTAAAATAATTGTCTGTTCAACTGGTTTTTAAGCCGATTTTCTTATTTTTGCAGAGTAATTCTTAATAAAAAATTTATGGCAACAACAGCTGATTTTAGAAACGGATTGTGTATCGAATACAATAACGACCTTTACACAATTGTTGAGTTTCAACACGTTAAACCGGGCAAAGGCGGAGCATTTGTTAGAACAAAACTTAAAAATTTGACTTCGGGAAGAACTATTGAAAACACATTTACCTCGGGAGTAAAGATAAATATTGCAAGAATTGAAAGAAGACCGTATACCTTTCTTTACAGCGACGATATGGGGTTTAATTGCATGCACGCAGAAACTTTTGAACAGGTTTCTATTCCTGCAAACATGATAGAAAACCCATTATTGCTAAAAGAAGGCAGCTTAATTGAAGTTGTTTATCATGCAGAAACTGAAACACCTCTTACTTGTGAATTACCACCTTTTGTGGAAATGAAAGTTACTTACGCCGAACCTGGATTAAAGGGCGACACGGCATCTTCTTCTGCACAAAAACCTGCAACAATGGAAACAGGACTTATTGTTAGAGTTCCTTTATTTGTTGAAGAAGGCGATATAATTAAAATCGACACGAGGGATGTTTCTTACGTTGAAAGAGTGAAAAAATAAATTCTAAGCTAAGTTTTCTTAGCTTTTTTTTATGAAATTCAATAAACCATATACACTAAAAAATCTGGCTGAAGGCATTAATGCTGAATTCTGCGGAGATCCTGAATTTGAAATTTCAGGCATTAATGAAATTCATAAGGTTTCGGTTGGCGATATTACTTTTGTAGACCACGAAAAGTACTATTCAAAAGCTCTAAATTCAGAAGCTTCAGCAATAATAATAAATAAAAAAGTAGATTGCCCTGCAGGAAAGGTTCTTGTTTTTTCGGACGATCCTTTTCGCGATTTCAACCGTATTAGCTCCAAACATCTTAGTGTTAAAAAACAAGATGAACAAATTTCTTTAAGTTCAAAAATTGGACTTGGCACAATTATTCAACCGGGAGTTTTTATTGGTGAAAATGTTGTTATTGGTGAAAACTGTTTAATTCAACCTAATGTTACAATTTACGAAAATACCATTATTGGTAATAATGTTTGTATTCATGCCGGAACTGTAATTGGTGCCGATGCTTTTTACTATAAACGAAGAGCAACCGGTTACGACAAACTTATTTCCTGTGGAAGGGTAATTATTGAAGACGATGTTGAAATTGGGGCTAATTGCACTATAGATAAAGGTGTTAGCGGAGAAACAATTATTGGAAAAGGAACAAAACTAGATAACCTTATTCAGGTTGCTCACGATACCGTAATTGGTAAAAATTGTCTTATTGCTTCTCAGGTTGGTATTGCAGGATGTGTAAAAATTGAAGATGATGTAATTCTATGGGGTCAGGTTGGGGTTCAAAAAGATCTTACAATTGGCAAAGGAGCAATTGTACTTGGTCAATCGGGTATCTCTAAATCCCTGGAAGGCAACAAAGTGTATTTTGGAAGTCCCGTTCAGGAAGCAAAACAAAAAATGAAGGAACTTGCGTTAATAAAGAGAATCCCGGAAATTCTAAAAAACGGTAAACCCGAAAAACTAAAAACCTGATTGCTATGAGAAATAAAGCTTCACTAAAAAGATTGGAACTTTCCAACTACAAATTAAAGACCTTACTTAATATTACTCAGGCAATTAACGATAATGAAGCTACAGAAGATCTTCTAAAAAAATACGAAAGAATTTTACGAAGCGAATTAAATATTGGTCGTGTTTTGCTTTACAGTTTTAACGAAAAATGGGAATGTAGGCTTGCATCCGGAATTTTGGGCGAATCGTTTAATAAAATTAAGGTCGAAAGAGATTTGGCTGAATTTGATGATATTACAACATTAATGTCGACTTCACACAAGAAAAAGCTTGAGGAGTTCGATGTAATAATTCCTGTTTTTCATAAAGAAACTCCTTTGGCTTATGTACTAATTGGCGATATTGACGAAGAAAGAGACGGAGTAAGTCCCACCATAAAGCATCTTCATTTTATTCAAACACTTACCAATGTAATAATTGTAGCCATTGAAAACAAAAGGCTTTTTAAAGAAAATCTTCGTCAGGCCAGTATTAAAAAAGAGCTTGAACTTGCCTCAAGAATGCAGTCTATGCTAATTCCCGATCCTGCTACTTTACCATCAAACGACAAATTTTCGGCAACAGCTTATTACAATCCACATTTCGAGGTAGGTGGCGATTATTACGATTTTATTGAGCTAAACGAACATGAATTTGGTTTTTGTATTGCCGATGTTTCAGGAAAGGGAATTTCTGCTGCCTTCTTAATGTCTAATTTTCAGGCAAGTCTTAGGGCACTGTTTACCTCTGAAATAGATTTGGAAGAATTAATTAGGAAACTCAACAGGACCGTTACTTTAAATGCAAAGGGAGAAAAATTTATTACCTTATTTTTGGGAAAATATAATATAGAAACTCGTGTTTTAAATTACGTAAATGCAGGACATAATCCACCCATTATGTTTCTTCAAAAAGAAAAAGAAATTGTTTACTTAAAAGATGGCTGCATAGGTTTGGGTATGCTTGAAAGAATTCCTTCCGTAAAAATTGGCAGCCTAATATCTAGTACAGATGCTAAACTGCTATGCTACACCGATGGGTTGGTAGAAACAGTAAATCAGGATAGAATAGAATTTGGAACAAAAGAAATAGAGACTTCCATTAGCAACCGTAAAAATATTCAAACCGTAATTAGAGACATTGCAAAAAAGGTTGACCAACATGCCGAAAGCAAAACCTATTTCGATGATATTTCATTATTGGGACTGCAGTTTCACTAGCCTTTTTCCTCAGATTTTTCTTCTTCGGGTTTGTTGTGGTAAACATCTAAAGCAACAAGCATGGCAATAAAACCCCAGAAAGGAACAGATGCTTTGTCGGTATCGAGGAAGTTATTTAAAAATCCGTGCAACAAATACGTAACCAAAGCCATTAAAATTGTAAGCGAAAGAAATCTTACAGTTTTGTTTTTTGAATAGGAATAAAGCCTTAATGCAGTAAAAATAGACGCTATTGCAATAAGAGCAAAAGAAATCATTCCAAATAAACCCGATTCTGCCATGGGGCCAATGTATTCGCTGTGCGCATTACCACCATCTCCGGCATTTGTGCTTATTATGGTTTTTTCTCTTTTCATCTGAAAAGGAGCATAATTAAACTGATAAGTTCCGGGGCCCCAACCTAAAAAAGGTCGTTCTTCATACATTCTTAAAGCAGATTTCCAACGATTTATCCTTTCAAGGTTTGAGGCATCTGAGGATACGTTTGACATCGACTTAACATGTTCGGTAAGGTTTGTTGACGAATCTTGCTGATTTTCTTCAAGTTCCATCATTATTTGGGTTTGAAAAGCTAGAAAAATACCAAGTAAACCAGCGGCTGTTCCTAATACAAGATAATATTTTATTTTTAGCTTAATAATTATCCATAATGCCAAAGCTCCCAAAAGACTTAACCAAGCAGCACGTGTATAAGAGAATATTATTGCAACAATTAAAATACCTAAAACCGCAAAGGCCACAAACCTCATGTTTGGTTTATAGTATTTTTTATTAAAAGCAAATCCTATTAAAAAAGGAATATACATAGCCAAAATTGCTCCGTATATGGTGTGATCTTTATAAAAAGGAGCCATTATTTTGTTTGCAGCTTCCTGATCGAAAAAGCCAATAGCAGCATGATTAGAAAGTGTATAAAAAATTACTCCCAATAGCGGAATAATATAAAGCCAAATATACCTATTGAAATTTTCTTTGTTTCTAAAAATTTGTGTTGCAAGAAAATAAAATGCAGCCAAAAACCAAATTCTAACAAGTAAAAACTTAAAAGAAACTAAAGGAATAGTGCTTGTTATTGAAGTAATAAGCAGCCAAAAAACATTAATATATATTGCCCAGCTAATGGGGTGGTTTAGTATTTTCTTATCGAAGTTTTGTTCTATTATTAGTTTGAAGATAAAGATAATAAGAATTCCAACAAGTATTGGTTCAGTAGGAACAAACATATCGAAATCTTGTTCCAAGCCTAAAGATTTTAGAGTTACGGATAAAGGGGTAAGAAAAACAACCAGAAAAAGCAATTTATCTAAAGCAAAAATTCCAAAGAAAATTGCCAATAAACCAAAGGGAACAATTAAAAAACTATAGTCTTCGTTAGCAATAAAAATGGAATTAATCAGTACAAAAAGTAATGAAAAAACATATACCCAGATAATATTTTTCTTCTGAAAAGAGGGCATTATTTCTTTTCCTTTTTACTTTCAATAAGTGCAATAATTATTAAACTCATTAACAAAGCTCCCAAAACCCCAAAAATAGTAATAATACTTCTCTTTGGTGAGGATTTAACATCGGCAGGGTAAGGATAAGTAATTATATGTGTGTAAGTTATATATTTTTCTACGTCGCGAACATTGTTGTCGTAATTCGATTGTAATTCTCCAAATTTCTTTGAATACATCCATAAAAGAGAGTCGTTTACTCTAAATTCTTCACCGTAATCTTTAATGTAATCTAGCATTTGTTTGGAATCTCCGGAATTTCTTCCTTCTAACATTGCTTTAGTATATTGCTCAACCTGAATTCTATAATCCAATATCCCGTATTCTTTTCTTATTTCATTTTGTCGTTTTACCAAAGAATCCATCTGCGACCATTTTCTTGTAAGCAAATCATGAGTAACGGTTAAGTATTCTCGGGATTTTTCTTTTTGCATATTAAGAATTTTTCTATTACAAAAAACAATAATAGAATCAACCATATCGCTGGCAATCTGAGGATCTTTATCGTAAACAGTTATCATTATAGCTTCATTTTCTGTTTTAGAAAACGTAACGTTATTTTCAAAAATATTGTTTATTGTTGAATAGGCTTTTTCTGAAGCTGAATCTATACCATAGTGTTTAAACAAATCAAATGCAGCAAAAATATCATTTCTTATATCCTGAGATTTAATTATTTCCAGTATTTGCTCGGTCTCCGATTCATCAGACAAGGGCATAATGTTTGTTGGATAAAAAACCGCAAAAGATTTGAACTTTGGTGTAATAAGATAGCTGGCTGCAAAAGATAATGCGGCGGCTACAACTGCAATAACAATTAAATGGTATTTCCACTTCATTGCCAGGCTTGCTACACTTTTATTCCTGAAATAATTTTCCATAACGTCGTAATTAAATGATGGTATAACGATCTTGTTTTTCTTAATATTAAAAATCAGTTCCGAAATGTCTTTTTTTTTTTGAAAACGTCATCAAAAAGCAAGACAAGAAAAATTGATAAAATAAATGTTGAAATTGTTGATATTAAAACAATTAACCAAATAATTGGAAATGATTTCTTTTCAGCAGGCTCGGCCCAGTTAACAACATAACGATATGATAGGTCGCTCTCTAAATCGAGTTTAGCCTGAGTTAGTTTGCCTTCCATATCGCTTAGCTTCTTAGCTTCGTAAAGCAACAAATCTCTCAAAAAAGTAAAGGTACTGCCATATTTCGATAGCAAGGCTTTTTGACGATTAAACTCTTCTATTCCGCGTCTATCGTTTTTTAAAACAGCCTCCATATAGCCGTTATTGGCAGCCTCAGCCATTGTTTCGTAATCGTCAATTCCCAACTCCCTAATTACATTTAGTGAATCGTTAAGTTCCCGAATGTGATTTTTAAGGTTTTTATATTCTTTTTCAACAATCTTATAAGCCTTTATTGCCCGTTCCTTATGTAATTTTAGCATAACAGAATCCAAAAGGCAAGCTATTTGATTTGCAATTGCTGAAGAAACTTTTGGATCTGTATCTAAAACTTCAATTTCAATAGATAGATACTCCGTACGAATGAAAGAAATATTGTTCTCGTATTCTTCGTAAAGCTTAGTTTTAAAATATTTATCTTTTTTGTTTAAGTTGTAATGCTCGGCAAGGTCAAATTGAGTAATTATTCTGCTTCTAATATCGTTCGATTGCAATACCTGAAGCATTTGTTCCACCTCTTCTTCTTCACCAAATTTGTGGATTTTCTTTTCTGTATAAGATTCTGTAAGCAATTCCTGAGAAGCAGAAGTAGATGATGCGGGAAAAAGTACTACGGTTGATTTGTATTTTGGCTGAATAGTAAAGGAAATAATTATTGAAGCCAATAATCCGGCAAGAGTAATTATTCCAATAGGCATTCTTCTTAGCTTAATAAGCCTAAGCAGATTATTAGAATCAAATTTATACTCAGATTTTTCCTGTTTATCAGTCATATAAAAAAATTGAGGAGCAAAAATAGAAAAAATATTCTATTTACCTTACAAAATATGATTATAAAAAATTTGTTGAGTCAATTCCAAATGCCTTTATTTGCAATTTGTTAATTAGTGATACTGAAATCAAAACCCGGAAGAAATTTTTATTTCACACTGTTATTTTCTTTCAAAAATGTGGGAGTAAGAGCTTTATCTAATAAAATTTGTAAGCTAGTTTAAACCCAAAAGTCCTTCCCTGCATAAGTCTTGAGAAATACTGATCTTGTGCATTAAACGATTTAAAAACAGATTCCTTTACATCGTTTAAGATATTGTCGATTTTAATTCCTACTGAAAGTTTATCTGCTTTGCCCAAACTTATGCTTGAGTTAAAATTCAAGCTGTGAAAAGCATTGGTGTAAATATCCGGTCTATCAACAATACCAACATATTGCAATGTTTGACCCTGTAAATTGTAGTAAAGACCAAATTGCATTCCTTCCATTTTGCTGTCTTCCGAACCTTGGTATTGAATTCCAGCATTAATTAAATATGGTGCTTGTCCTGCCATAACTCTAGTTTTTTCAATTGTTTCACCTGTTCTGGCATTATCTATTCTTGAATCGTATTCAGTTTTGCTCATTTCAACAATAGATTTGCTAAGGGTTAAGTTTACTGAAATACTTAAGTTATTAAATCTTGAGCCCAAAAATTCCAATCCATGCTTTGCCTCAAATTCTGCTCCAAAAACATTACCGTTTCCAACATTTCTTGGCTGAAACGAACCTGTTTGTGTTGCAAATTGAACCATTTCAATAGGATTAGTAAAATGCTTGTAATAACCACTTAAGGAAATCATATCTGCTTTTTGGAAGAATTTTTCAAATCGCAAATCCATGTTTTGAATATCGGTGCTAACAAGTTCCCCATTCCAGTATTCAATTCCCGCAACATCGTTAGCATCTCTAAAAAGACCACCAATAAAGGTGTTCCCGGTTATTGGATCGTAAATTTCGGCATACGAAAGTTCTTTAAAAGAAGGTCTGGCTATGGTTTTTGACCATGAAAGTCTCAAATTTTGCTTTTCAGTTATTGTGTAAACAAGATTTAGCGTTGGAAAAAAATCCAGATTATTTAAAACCACATCGTTATCTAAAATATTATAGCCTTGTTGGTCTTGACCTGTATATTTTTGCACATAATTCTCTACTCTAATTCCGGCAATAAGTCTTAGTAGAATCATAGGAAAAAATTCAGTACTTACATAAGCTCCCGAATTGGTAATATTTGAATTAAACTGATTGGGATTAACCGGTACAAATGGCACTTCGTAGCTTGTACCCGAAATAACAGTGCCCTCCATTGGCCAAAGGTTTTCGGGATAGAAAAGTTCATCCGGATTTCCGGTTAAAGGCACATTTCTAATATTTAGAGCAAAGTTTCTTATAATAAAATCTCTTTGTTTGTAAACGAAGGAGCTACCAAAATTTAATTTACCGGGACGATTATTATAAGTATATTTTTTAGTAACATGAATAACGTTAGCAAGGTTTATTTCCTCCAAATTTCGCCAAATTCTTTCCGGAAATCCCGATTCTGTACCAATTTGGAAGCCATCGTCACGTATTTCGTATCTTGTAAATCTAATATCGGGATCGCTCATTTTCGAAAGAGTAGGTGAAACTTTCCACTCTATATTCCAAACGCCTTCTTTAAGCGAGTGTTTTCCATCTAATAGAATATTTGAAAGGGATCTTTGGTTGTAATCGAGGTTGTGCTGTATTGCATCGAAATTAGACCCCTGATCGTTTCCGTAAAAATTAAAAATACCTGCTGTACTTTCACCGTTTTGAAGATGCAATAAACTTATTCTGTATTTTGAATTGTTGGTTTTAAGAGCAAAACCGGCTAAACCACTTATTAGTGTATTGTTAACTCCGTAATTTCCAATTTGGTATTCTCTATTTTCCATTTCGTAAGTGTCGGGGTCGCTAAGACCATATTTTCCGAACTCAGCATTCTTATAGAAATCTGTAGAATTTTTGTAAGAAAGTGAAAAATTATATCCTATACTGTTCTTTTTTAGCTTTTTCTGATTACCTATATCGAATCCAAAATTAAAATCCATAAAACTGCTTTGCTTAATTGCTGAAAGGTTGGGATTAAAAGCTCCCAGAATTTCTCTATAACGTTGAGCTTTTTCTCCATCGGGGTTGCCTATTACTTCTGCAAACTGAGGAATATTTGAAATTGCCGGTATTTCACGGGTACCATCATCAAATCCCAAAAAGTCGAGTTTACCGCCTTCATAAGTAAGATAATCTTTGTTAAAGTGCATGTCGGGATTGTATGAAATTCCCAAAGAAATTCCTCCTTTTTTTTCTTCCGGAAAGTCTTTAAGTTCAATATCTATTACACCACCGGTAAAATCTGCCGGAAGTTGAGCTGTAAAAGATTTATGCACAATAATATTATCCACAATATTTGTTGGAAAAATATCCATTTGAATTGTGTTTCTATCCGGATCCAATCCGGGAATTTCCATGCCGTTAAGAATAGTTTTTGTGTATCTGTCTCCTAATCCTCTAACATACACATACTTTCCTCCCGCAACTGAAACACCGGGAATCCTTTTCATGGAAGAAGCCGCATCGGAATCGCCGGTTTTTTTAAGAGAAGCTGCCGAAATCCCATCCAGCAAATTGGCCGATTTTTTTTTCATTGTTGTAAGAGCCACTTCCGTATTTCTAACTTCCTTGTGAGAAACAACAACTGTTTCAATCCCCAAACTTGCTGTTTTTAGTCTTAAATTATCGTACACCACAACGCCTCCAGGCTTAACAGTAACGCCCTGTATTTTAATTGTTTCATAAGAAATAAAAGACAGAATTAAATTATATGTTCCGGGAGCTGCTTTTATTGAGAATTTCCCATCAAAATCTGTCATATTTCCAATGGTTGTTCCCTCTAAATATACACTTACCGCAGGAATAGATTCTCCGGTAGCATCATCGTAAACTGTTCCCCTAATGTGCCCATCCTGAGCAATTGATTGTAAGGTAATTAGACTAAGAATAAGAGTGAAAAAAAACTTTCTGTTCGGCATTTTTGTAAGGTTTATTATTAATGGAAAAAACTCGCAATCCTGAAATTGCGAGTTTAATGTGAATATTTTATAAAAACTAGAATCCTGCTAGTTCACCTGCTGCGTGAGCCCAAGACCATCCGTTAAATGCAGAAACTGTTGCACCTACAGTATTTGCTCCGGCAGCAACTTCTGATGCATGAGCATCTGTTCCGCCTTTAAAAATGCTGGAAAGAGCAACACCTGTTGGAGGTGTACACTGCAAACCGCTAAAAGAAAGGTCACCACTTGCAAAATTATTTTCGCTATCTGTTCCGCTTAATGAAAGATCACCACGTCCTGCTAATGAAGGATCGGCAAAATTAAAGAAGTAAATATTTGAGAAAGTTCCTCTTGCACCTGATCTGAAATCTCCAAGTTCAGCACCTTCACCTTCTGTTGTAAAAGCTCCTTTTACTGATCCATTAGTTACAGTATGTCCTGCCATCATTGTTCCTTCAGGACCGTCAATTTCCAATGCGTGATCTGTTCCGTCGAAACAAATTACAATAAAATTATCTAAAGTACCTGACCAAGCCTGATCTGTATCAACGCCGTCATCATCGGCATTCCAAATAAGTAAGTTTTTTACATTTACTGTTCCGCCAAAAAATTCAACACCATCATCTTGGTTAGAAACTACTTCAACATTTTCAATAACAGTTCCGGTTCCAACACCACCAAGAGTTAGACCATTAATTTCGTTTCCTTCTCCAATATTAGCACCACCATGACGAATAGATACATATTTAAATACGCCTGAATTATCGGCAGCATCAGTACCACCATACAAACCATTTTGGTCGGAAGCTGGAATACCTTCAATTTGAGTAGAAGCAGCATCGGCAGAAATAGGAGCATTACCTAAAATAATAACACCACCCCAAAGACCATTTAGGTCAGGGTCAAGGTTTGGACTTGCTACATCACCCGGTTCAATTTCGTCAGCAACAGAAGTGAAAATAATTGGTGAAGTTGCTGTACCTTCAGCATCAATTTTACCTCCGCGGGCAATAAGAAGAGCGGTTGCATTTGATCCTGTTCCGGCTTGTCCTTTTACAATAACACCGGGCTCAATGGTTAATGTTGCGCCTGATTCAACAGTAATTCTACCACCAAGAATGTAAACCTTACCGGTTGTCCATGTTGTGTTGGAAGTAATGTTTGCAGTAACAACAATTTCGTTGCTGGTTGGGGTTGGAGTTGGATTGTCATCGTCTTTGTCTTTACAAGAGCTAAGGCTAATTACTAATCCTACAAACAAAAAAGCTAACAGTTTAAAAGAGATTTTTTTCATGATTTTAAAAATTTAATAAATAGTTTTAGTTAAAAATCTGCTGCAAAGTAATATCTCCAATGCAAGCAAATTATTAGCTTAGTATTATTATAGTGTTAAGAATTAAAAAAATTGAAAATAAATCCTTAAAGCAGACTTAACTTTAAGTTAAAGCAGAGGCAATAATTTAGCCGCATAATTTATTTGCAAAATGGACGGAAAAAAGAAAGTATTATTAGTAGACGATGAGCCCGATATTATTGAGTTTATTCGTTATAATCTTGTTAAGGAAGGCTTTCAGGTCTTTGAAGCAACCAACGGAAAAGAAGCTATTGAAAAAGCAATTGCTCATATTCCCGATGTTATTATTCTAGATGTTATGATGCCCGGAATGGATGGAATTGAAACCTGTGAGGAAATGAGAAAAATTGCTGCACTAAAAGATTGCGCAATAGCTTTTCTAACTGCCAGAGGAGAAGATTATTCGCAAATTGCCGGATTTGAAGCCGGAGCAGATGACTATATTTCAAAACCTATTAGACCAAAAGTTTTAGTTTCTAGAATAAACGCCTTGTTAAAAAGGTATTCGTTAAATAAAAATTCAGGGAGCTCTGAAATTGAAATAAAGACAGATAATAACGACCTTATTATTAATAAGGAAAAGTATCTGGTAATTCAGAACGGAAAAGAGCTTTTTCTGCCTAAAAAAGAATTTGAACTACTCTCTTTAATGGCTTCAAGACCCGATAAAGTCTTTACTCGTGAGGATATTTACAACGCAGTTTGGGGTACAAAAATAATTGTTGGCGACAGAACTATTGATGTTCACATTAGAAAATTAAGAGAAAAGATAGGCGACAATCATATTGTTACTATAAAAGGCGTAGGATACAAATTTGTATCTCCCGGAAAAAGAGAGTAAATGTAAAGTTAAAAAAGACCGTGTAATTCAGCGTCAATTTTATTTATTACTTCTCTAAGGTCTTCCTGATTCTCTGAAAAATTATTCCTATCAACATCCACAACAAGCATTTTACCCATCTGATATGAGCCAATCCAAGCCTCGTAGCGTTCATTAAGCCTTTTTAAGTAATCGAGCCTTATGCTGTTTTCGTATTTTCTTCCTCTTTTTTGAATCTGGTTAACCAAGGTTGGCACAGAAGCTCTTAAATAAATCAATAAATCAGGGGGCTGAATAAGAGAGTCCATTAAATTAAAAAGAGAGAAATAATTCTCAAAATCTCTGGTTGTCATTAAGCCCATTGCATGAAGGTTTGGGGCAAAAATAAAAGCATCTTCGTAAATTGTTCTATCCTGAATAACAGTTTTTCCTGATTTTCTAAACTCAAGAATCTGACTAAATCTTGCATTTAAAAAGTAAATCTGAAGATTAAAAGACCATCGCTGCATATCTTCGTAAAAGTCGTTTAGATATGGGTTGTCGTCAACATCTTCAAAATGTGGTTGCCATTTATAATGTTTTGCTAATTTCTCTGTAAGAGTAGTCTTTCCCGAACCAATATTTCCTGCAATTGCAATGTGCATTTTACTTTTTTTTTTTGATTAATTTGATTTCACTAAAATACAAATATTTTTTTTCTGCAAAAGAATTTGTTTTCAACAATGCAAAAAAAAATTAGTCTTTCAATTTTTCATTAACTGCCTTAATAAGTTCAGGCACAAAAAACCCTTTTCGTGGTCTAAAAAGCCTATAAACCTTTACTTCTTCAGCAATTCTGCTGATGGTTTGAAAATGTTCTTTTGTCATTTCCAAGCCTTCAATAAACTGATATCGGAAAGTATGACGTCGAAGTACATTAAATTTTTCAATACCTGCAACCTCTTTTATTTCAATACCCGGAGTATTTCTAACAGCAAGAATAAAAATTTTGGAGACCGGAATGGGTTCATTATAAAAAACATCGTGAATTGGAACATGTCTTTTTTCAATACTATCTCTTATTTTGGCATAATCATCAGGGTTTTCATCGAAAGCCTTTAGAGTGTCGGCCCAAAGCTTAATTCTTGGAAAGCCAGGAACAACCATAAGCTTATTGTCAATTTCCGTTATTAATGTTACATCATCGTTTAGAACAGGGGCTCCCTGTTTATAGTATCCTGTAACCATAGAAGACTTTCCGGCTCCGGAAATTCCGGAAAAAAGAATGGCAGTTCCATTTATATTAACAGATCCTGAATGTAATGGAAATAAACCCCTTTGAATAAAAAGAGCCGCCAAAACAGTACTTAGAAGGAAAACCCTAATTGATTTATCGTCGTTTTCCTTAAAACGTTGAAAAATTATTTTGTTGCCATTTTGTACGTAAAACCTTCCTGTTTCGGGTATGGTAAGAAGAAACTGATTTTTTGCAGCCTGATAAAGAATGCCTTTTTTCTTTTGCTTTGCAAGATTCTCGGGAGTTCTTCCTTCAATAATAAAAACATCTGCTTTTTCCTCGCATGGAAGAAGCTCATCCAGAGGGATATCGGACTGAAAACAAAGTCCAAATCCAAAATATTTTTTTGTTTCGCTCATTATTAATGCAACAAAGATAGAATTTTTTTTGGCTCTAAAAATAATGCTCTAACAAAATTTGAAGGTTTGACTTTCGTTGAATTCAAAATTTTACAATTTTTTATACTCTGTAATTCAGTAATTTATAAATTAAATGTAGAATAAATACAAATAATTGTTTATTAAATTTGGAATTGCCTTAAACAACAATTACCTTTGTTGAACAATTTGATTAAAAAATTAAACAAAACAATTGAAATGAAAACATTATATAACAATATAGAGCAGATACAGGGAAAGCTAAAAAACTACGCCCTTAAACTAACAGGAAACCCCGATGATGCAAACGATTTGGTTCAGGAAACTTTTCTAAAAGCTATAACAAACGAATCGAAATTTGCCGAAAACAGCAATTTAGACGGATGGTTAATGACAATTTTGAAAAATAGTTTTATTAACAAATACAGGAAAGACAAGAAGATATCATATTCCGATGATTTTCTTTCTTATTACAAAGCCTTTCATAATAATCCGGAATCGGAAATAACTCTCAAAGATATTAATGAGAGCATAAACGGGCTGGAATCGGACCACAGAATAACTTTCGACCTTTTTACAAAAGGCTATAAATATCATGAAATTTCTGAAATAACAAATGTTCCTTTGGGAACTGTGAAATCGAGAATTTTCTTTTCAAGAAAAAAACTAAGCGAAAAACTGGCAGACTATGCCAACTAATATTAAAGAATTAATACAAATAAATTAAAATTTAAAATCATGAAAAATTATATTTTACCACTAGTTTTAGTAATTGGACTTTTCTACAGTTCATTACAAGCGCAAACAGCTCGTTTGCAAGTAATTCACAATTCAGCAGATAATGCAGCCCAAATGGTTGATGTTTATGCCAATGGTGCGCTTTTGCTCGATGATTTTGCCTTCCGCACAGCAACACCTTTTATTGATGTACCTGCCGGAATTAATCTTCAGGTTGCAATTGCGCCT
>JAFGXD010000110.1 GCA_016936815.1 Bacteroidales bacterium | reverse complement strand
TTGTACCCAGGGCCGGGATCGAACCGGCACGATATTGCTATCACTGGTGTTTGAGACCAGCGCGTCTACCAATTCCGCCACCTGGGCTTTTGGCTAATTATTAACCATATTTTATAGAACTTCCCGTTTTTTGGGAGTGCGAAGATAATTGATTTTTCTATTTGTGCAAAATTATTTTTTATCTAACTGTTTTTTAGCCTTAAGTATTGATACCTATTTTTCTATAAGTTGCATATTTTTGTTTCTTTATGAATTAACTTTGTCGGCGTTCAATTTTTTAATTTTTTATAAGATGAAAATCACAGAGTATTTAAATAACAATAAGACAATTTTTTCTTTCGAAATTCTTCCTCCTCAAAAAGGAGCTCATATTTCGGAAATTTATGATACAATTGATCCTCTAATGGAGTTTAATCCCAAATATATAAATGTAACATATCACCGTGAAGAAATTGTGTATAAAAAACATCCGGGAGGATTGCTTGAACCTCAAACTGTTAGAAAACGACCCGGTACTGTCGGTATCTCTGCTTCAATAATGCATAAATATAAGGTAGATGTTGTTCCTCACATAATTTGTGGTGGTTTTTCTAAAGAGGAAACAGAAAATGCTTTAATCGACCTTCACTTTCTTGGTATTAATAATCTCTTGCTTGTTAGAGGCGATGCCGATAAAACTACCAGAAAGTTTATTTCTGAACCAAATGGACATTCTCATGCTAATGAGCTTATTCAGCAGGTTACCAACATGAACAACGGAATTTATCTTGATGAGGAATTACTTAATTCAACTCCAACAGATTTTACAATTGGTGTGGCCGGATACCCCGAGAAACACAATGAAGCTCCTAACATGGATTCTGATATTCGATTTCTTAAGAATAAGGTTGATGCCGGAGCCGATTATATTGTAACTCAAATGTTTTTCGATAATACTAAGTATTTTTCTTTTCTTGAAAAATGCCGCAATGCCGGTATAAATGTGCCGATTATTCCCGGTATTAAGCCTATTTCTATAAAGGAACACTTAAATATTCTGCCTCAAACTTTTCATATAGACCTGCCCGAGGCTCTTGTAAAAGAAGCCGAAAAATGCAAGAATAATGCAGATGTTAGAAAGCTTGGCGTAGAATGGGCTATTGTTCAATCTAAGGAACTGCTCCAAAACAAAGTTCCAGTTATCCACTACTTTTCTATGGGAAAATCTGACAACATCAGGCAAATTGCTGAATCGGTTTTTTAGACCTTAAAAACATCTTCAAATTAGATACAATTATTTTAACAAATTTAGAAAAATCGGAAATTCTTGTTACTTTTACTGTTGTTCCGAAAATAAACCTGCTTCATGGAAAAAAAGAATGTAAAACTAAGTTATCAGCCAGATTTTGATTTTCAACTTTTGGGATTAGCTTCGAGAGAAAATGACTACAAGCTATCTTGGGCAATAAACAAAGCTTTGAATATTAATCTCTCTAAATCTCCTGATCTGGAAATAAAGAATCCAAAATTTAGTGAAATTCAGTCGTTTTCTGTCTATTCTTATTTTTTGGAGGAAAGGGAAGAAGAAATACTGCTTATTTCTAACCGATGTGCACATGGATATTTAATTGAAGAACTGAAAAATATTGATTTTTTTCTTTTATTCAGAGGTTTTAATAAAATTGAAATAATTAACTATTCTTCAGAAATAAAGCTATTGGATGAGTTGTTTGCTGTTCTAAATATTGACGTAGAGAGTCTTAAGTCAAAACAAAAATTTATCTTTTAATAATAAATTAAAAAACTAAAATAAATATGAAACTGGATTTCAATCTTTTAAAAAAAATAAGTGAAACTCCCGGTGCTCCCGGATTCGAACAAAAAATAAGAGAACTGATTGTTAAAGAGGTGAATCCTTTAATTGATGAGCTGCATTTTGATAACCTTGGAAATGTTTATGCCATAAAGAGAGGATTGCAGAATAAGAAGGTTATGGTTGCTGCACATATGGATGAAATTGGCTTTATTGTAAATCATATTGACGATAATGGATTTCTGAGATTTCATCCACTTGGAGGATTTGATCCCAAAACTCTTACTGCTCAAAGAGTTATGGTTCATGGAAAGAAAGACCTTATTGGAGTTATGGGCTCTAAACCCATACATGTTATGAAAGCAGAGGAAAGAAAAAAGACTACAGAAATTGCTGATTTCTTCATCGATTTGGGAATGAAAAAAGAGGAGGTTGATAAATATATTGAACCGGGTAATCCGGTTACAAGAGAAAGAGAATGTATTGTTATGGGCGATTGTGTTAATGGCAAAAGTCTGGATAATAGAATTTCGGTATATATCCTTATTGAGGTACTTAAGGCAATCGCAAAAACAAAGCCTCCTTACGATATTTATGCTGTTTTTACCGTTCAGGAAGAGGTTGGAATTAGAGGTGCACAAGTTGCCGCACAAGAAATTCAGCCCGATTTTGGTTTTGCAATCGATACAACTATTGCTTTTGATGTTCCGGGATCGGTTCCTCACGAAACAGTAACAAAACTGGGAGAAGGTGCAGCAATAAAAATTATGGATTCCGCAACTATATGCGACTACAGAATGGTGGCATTTATGAAAAAAATTGCAGCAGAAAAGAAAATTAAATGGCAACCTGAGATTCTTCCTGCCGGAGGAACCGATACTGCATATGTGCAAAGAATGACAAAAGGCGGATCTATTGCCGGAGCTGTTTCAGTTCCCACAAGACATATTCATCAGGTAATTGAAAGTGTGCATAAGGAGGATATCGATTCTTGCATAAATTTAATGAAACATTGCCTTTTGAACTTAGATAAAAATAATTGGGATTTATAAAAAATAGAACCCCGTTTCCCAAAAAAACGGGGTTCTATAACCAAAACACTATGAAACATTTTAATAAACACTGCATTTTTTTTCGCCATGTTTTCTAAGACAAATATACAGGCTCAAGTGGTTAATACTCATTAAGTTTTGTTAAAGATTGTTAAAATAATTTTGCTCACATTCTGCACCTTTTATCTTTGCTTGTAAATGAATAAAAAATTAATCTGGCTTCTGATTGGCATTATGGCTATTGCTCTGGTAAGTTTGATAATGGTTCAAACTTTCTGGATAAGAAACGCCGTAAATGTTAACGAACAGCAATTTAGTCAGATGGTTAATAGAAGTCTACATTTGGTTTCTCAAAGAATTGAGAGGCAGTATGCAACTAAACAGATGTATAGGAACTATCACAGGCTAAATCAACTGCAATCGTCTTTTCCTCAGCAAATTTTTAATGGGGGATCGCAATTCTATTTTAGAAGCTCCATTTATTCAGGTAATAAGGATAAAAAGACTATAGGCATTCTGGAAGCCGGTCCGAATTTAGACTCTCTCAAATCAGAGGTTTTTATTATGGATATGGAAAATAGTAAGGTTAAATTATTAGACTCCGACAAAAAACCGTCATTAGTTAATCCTCAAACTGAAAATCCAGATAATATTTTACTCGGATTAAATGAACAGACAAGATTGGCAGAGGAATTTATGGAAGATATTTTTTTTCCAACAACACCAATAACAAGAAAAATATCTCAAAAAGATTTGGAAGATTTTATTGCTAATGAATTTTCCGAGAAGGGAATAAATCTTAAATATGAATATGCCTTGTTAACATTTGATGGTAAACAAGTTTATAAATCGAAAGATTATAAAAACGAAGTTGGATTTGATGTTTATAAAGTAGGTCTTTTTCCAAACGATTTATTTTCAACTCCTCATAATTTGGTCTTGTATTTCCCAAAAAAAGACAGTCATATTCTTAGATCTTTAGGAACAATGGGTTTTTCATCAATTATTCTTGTTTTAGTAATTATTTTAACATTTTCACTTACAATTTATATTATTTTTAAACAAAAGAGATTGTCGGAAATCAAAAACGATTTTGTAAATAACATGACTCATGAACTAAAAACTCCTATTTCTACAATTTCATTGGCATCTCAAATGTTAAAGGATAATACTATTGGAAGCGATATTAAAAATGTTGATAGAATTAGTCAAATTATTGAAGATGAAAGTAAAAGATTGACCTTGCAGGTGGAAAAGGTTCTTCAGATGGCCATTTTTGAAAAAGGAAAAATTAAACTTAGAATTAGGCAAATAGATTTTCATGAGGTCGTTCAGAATGTTGTTCAAAATTTCGATATTCAAGTTAAAAATCGTGATGGGAAAATAATTGTGGAGACCAATGCAAAGAACCCAATAATAGAGGCCGATGAGGTTCATATTACAAATGTTCTTGTAAATTTACTTGATAATGCTTTGAAATATACTGAGGAAAGTCCTGAAATTAGAATTAAGACAGAAAACTATGGCAAGGGTATTACATTTTTTTTTAGAGATAATGGAATTGGAATAGGAAAGGATGAGCAAAAAAGAATTTTCGAGAAGTTTTATAGAGTCTCAACCGGTAATATTCATAATGTTAAGGGATTTGGACTTGGTTTAAGCTATGTAAAGAAAATAGTTGACGTACACAATGGACATATTAAAATAGACAGCGAAAAAAATATTGGAACTAGTTTCGAAATTCAAATACCTTTTAAACACGATAATAAATAAAAAAAGTCATGAAAGAGAAAAAAATTAAAGTAATGCTGGCTGAAGATGATCAGAATCTTGGTATGTTGCTGAAAGAATATCTTATTGCCAAAGGCTACGACACCGATTTGTACATTGATGGAGAGAAGGCTTATTACGGTTTTATTAACAATCATTTTGATATTTGTATTTTGGACGTTATGATGCCCAAAAAAGACGGCTTTACCTTAGCTAAAGATATTCGATTGAATAATAAAGATTTACCAATTATCTTTCTTACTGCAAAATCTATGAAGCAGGATGTATTTGAAGGTTTTAAATCGGGTGCCGATGATTATATTTCAAAGCCCTTTAGCATGGAAGAATTATTATTTAGAATAGAAGCAATTCTTAGAAGAACAAGAAAAGATGCAGTTAAAGAGGAACTTACTGTTTTTCAACTCGGAGCATTTACATTCGATTCTCATCGACAAATTTTAGCAAATTCCAAATTAAATACAGAAACAAAATTAACAACCAAAGAGTCGGATTTACTCAAATTGTTATGTATGCATGCCAATGAAATTCTTGAAAGGAATTATGCACTAAAGGCTATATGGTACGACGACAACTATTTTAATGCAAGAAGTATGGATGTTTACATAACCAAATTGAGGAAATATTTAAAAGAGGAATCTGGAATTGAAATAATAAATGTACATGGAAAAGGTTACAAACTTGTTATGTAGAAAATACTAAAGTTTACATGGCCATATTTTCTCTTTTCCTGAAAATGAGCTAATTCTTTAAATTCTTTTTTTGCTGAATGTTCCAAAATTAGCCATCCTTCATTATTTAGTAAACCTTTCTCGAAAACCAATTTGTGAATTTTTTCAATTTCAGGCATTTCGTAAGGTGGGTCGGCAAAAATAATGTCGTATTTTTCTGTTGTGGCTTTAAGAAAACGAAACGAATCTCCGTTAATTATCCTGAATCCTTCCATTTTTAAAGATTCAGCTGTTTGATTTATAAAAAGGCATTGTTTTTTATTCAATTCAACAGCACGTATGTATTCGCAACCCCTTGAAGCAAATTCATAAGAAATACTACCTGTTCCGGAAAATAAATCTAAAACTCTTATTTCCTCGAAATCGAAATTGTTATTAATAATATTAAAAAGAGATTCTTTTGCAAAATCGGTTGTTGGTCTTGCGCTAAAGTTT
>JAFGXD010000109.1 GCA_016936815.1 Bacteroidales bacterium | reverse complement strand
TTACGACAATGGTGTAAATGATGAATTTACTTCTGTTAAATCTTTTGTAGGTTCTCCCGACTATTATCTCGTTGGGAATACAAATGTTACAGGTAACAAAAACATTGTGTTTACAAAAATGATGGGCGATGTTCCGGAATGGACTCAAATTTATGGTGGAGCAACCGAAGATTTTGCAAACATAGTAGACTATTCAACCAACATGGGCGGAATGTTCGTAATAGCCGGTAAAACTTTCAACGGAACAGATTTTGATGCTCTGGCCTTCGATGTAGATATGTCTGGCAACATTATGGGCACAAGTTACACCTACGATTTATCATCCGGAAATGAAGAGTTTATGGACTTAATTTCTGATGGCAGTTCAAATTTTATTGGTGTTGGTTATGCCGAGGATGGAATTTTAGGAAAGCAATGTCTTGCCGTTTATTTGGGCACAGGAAGTGCAGGGGTTGAAGAATATAACAGCTTTACCTTTGGCGGTGGCGGAGAAGATGTTCTAAATTGCGGACTTAACCTCATGGGAAACTATTACGTAGCCGGATATACAACTACCCTAAGTGTTGGAGGAAAAGATGTTTATATTGCAAATATTGACCCAACAAATTCGATGGTTTTTATGGACACTACTTATGGTAGTTTTGAAGATGATGCTATTAACGACATGGTTCATAATTATTATGACAATACAATGTTAGCAGTTGGTTATACAACAAATTTCGGCACTGGTGACAAGGATATTTACGTTTTAAAAATTAGTAGTAGTCTTGACACATTATGGACTAAGAAGATAGGAGGAAGCGGAAATGAAGAAGCCTTCTCAGTATTAATGGACGGAGATTTTTCCATGGGTGGTGGAAACTATATTATTTCCGGATATACAACAAGTTATGGAACCGATACAAATATCTATCAGGTAAAAATTGATGATTTGGGAAATATTCTATGGCATGGATATGTAGATCAGACAGGCACTCAAATTGCCTACGATGCTGCTTTAAGACCTTGCGACTTTGCTCTTGCTGGTAAAACAAATCTTGTTTCATCTCAAAATGATGGTTATCTTGTTACAACACCAAGAGTTAATATTGTTCTTGAAGGAACCGATGTTACATGTTTTGGTGGAAACGATGGTACTGCTTCGGTTGAAGTTACAGGCGGAAGTTATAAATTAATTTTTGAATGGGAAGACCAACTACATAACACAATAGTTTACGACCAACCTACAATTACTGCTTTAACAGCCGGAACATATTACATAGCAATAGACGATATGGAATTATATACCTGCATTTTTGGAGATTCGATTATTATTCAGGAACCTGAAGTAATTTCAACTACCCTAACATCTACAGATGTAACTTGTACAGGTATTGCAAACGGAACTGCTGAGATTATTGTAAGTGGCGGAGTAAACCCTTATGTAATAAATTGGTCAACCGGATCTACTGAAGCTAGTGTTTCCGGACTTGAAGAATCTGTTATGTACGGTGTAACTGTAACCGATTTCAACGGATGTGTTATAGATCAAGAGTTTAGCATTTACAAACAAAATTTAGCCGCCGTTTACGGAACAGTACTACCTTACACAGGTGGAGATATTCCGGATGGTATGGCTACGGTAGAATTATTAAAAATAAATGGCCTAGGCAATGTTGAACTTGTTACTTCTGTTGAATTATATTCAATGGGATTTGATTTCTCCGATATGGAACCGGCCAATTATATAATTAGAGTTGCTCTTGACCCAAGTCTTGCAGGTGAAATGATGCCTACCTACTATGGAGATATTCATAACTGGGAATTGGCAACAGTTTTAGAGGCCGGTTGCGACAGCACTTTCGAAACTGTGGTAATTCAAATGGCTGAATGTCCTGTTACTTTCGATGGAGATGGAACTTTTAGCGGAACTATTCTATTGGTTACAAATGGAGCCAAAGATGTTGGAGAACCTGTTCCCGGCGCCGAAATTTATCTTGAGCAAGAACCCGAAGGCGAACCAATTGCTGTAACAACATCCGACGAAAACGGCGATTACGATTTCGACAGTCTACCTGTTAATGTTACTTACAGTCTATCAGTTGATATTCCGGGCTTCCCACTTATTCAAACATACCAGAATATTACGGTTACCGATGTTGATACAGTGTTTGAAGATTTAAACTTCTATGTAGATACTACTAGCGGAGATCAAGGTGTTTATACCGAAGACCCTTTTATATCGGTTCCTTCTGTTTTAGTTGGAAAAGCTGAAATTTCAGTCTTCCCAAATCCTAGCAACGACATTTTTAATATTAACTATTCACTTAATAATGAAGCTAATGTTAGAATAAATGTATTGGATGGAAATGGACGAATTATTGGAACTTTGATTAACCAAAAGCAATATTCGGGAGAATATAAACTCGAAATAAATAACCAAATAATAAAAACAAAAGGAATGTATTTCCTTCAAATGCAAATAGATAACAAGGTTTATCTCAAAAAACTTGTTTTGCAATAAAACAAAAAACGGGGTAAGGGTTTCTTTACCCTGTTTTTTTTGTTAATTATTCAAAAATAGGGAAAAAGTATATTTTACTTTACATGACAAGTTTTAATGGATAACAAAGTATAATAAGCTCATATGCAACACATCTTTTAAATAACTCCACCATTCATTTCAATTTCAAGCAATTTAGAATTAAGATCCTGTAGTCCTAGTTGTTCGGCATTAATTCCCAATAATGCCAATAAAAGTTTTGACTGACTTTCAACAGATTTTTTTTGAAATAATTCTAAATGAGAAAAATTTAGAAACTTTACTATCCTAAAGCCATCGAACACATTAAAAAATCTCTTTTTAAAAGACTCGAATCCTGAAACATTTTTCTTTATTTCAATTAATTCATCTAAAAAACCACAGGACTCTAAAAAAAGTGATAATGCCGGATGAAAAGAGGCAAATTTAACAGCAATTTCCATGTTTGTTGAATTGTAATAAAACTCAACAAACCCAAAAAACTCCTTCAAAACAAGAAAAGCTTCTAAGGAATAAACATTCAAATAGCCGCCATTTGCAACAATTGAAGTAATTTCGGCTCCGGTACCAAATGGAACTCTATTTGAAATTCTTGGAGAAGGAAAAACAACCGGACTATTGATTTCAACAAATTTGGAATTTGGAATAACTTTCTGAATAAAATAAAAATCTTCTCCAGCCTGTTTTTTGTTCATTCCTCCGTGCTTACAATAATTTTCAGCTTCAATTCCAAAACAAGAGCCAACAGTATGAACAGAATATGGAAAACCGGAAATTTTTAGTGCAATTTTGTAATAACGCAAATAAACTTCATACAAAGCAGCAGCTTTAAGGTTTTCTGGTGGATTATTCAGGTCATTCAAATGTGTAAAACCAAAGATTATCAGATTTTGTTTATTTATTACAAACTCCTCATAAGCTTTTACAAAGTAGTAATTATTGACTGTGCAATCGGCATCCAGACATAGAATAAGTCCATTTTTAATAGAATTATCACAAAATCTTTGAATTGCAGCATCCATACCTAACTTTCTTGCCAAACCGGCTCCTGCATGTTTTTTTGGCAAGTTAGAAAAATTAAAAGTATGAATCTTCATCCATTGCGGCAATTTAGATTCAATAAGTTGTATTTTTTCAATTCCCTCCAGGTTTTTTTGAATTACCTGAAATTCAGCAGACTCAGATGAATTAAAAACAAAAAACACCTCAATTGAAAAAACCGGAGCTACACAAGACATTAAAGAGAGTAAAGTTAGGTCAGGATTTTCCTCATTAATTGAAGGAATAACAACAATGCAACGAAGATTTTTGTCAGCAGATTTTTCAAAAAAAACCTCGGGAATACTTTGTCTTTTAAGATAATCGGCTAAAATCTTCATCCAATTATTCTACACTTTTTCGGTATCTAACATTAAGGAGATTAATAATAGTGTCTGTTATTTCTACACCGGGATCTCCATAAAGAACAAGATTTGTTAGGTTGGTTTTATTCAAAACAAGTTTGTATCTATTATCGTAATTAAAGGCCTTAATACATTGATTTAATGTATCTAAAAGTTCGAACTGCATATCAATTTGCATTTCCTGAATTTCATTATTCATTTCCATTTCAATCTTTTGCAATTCCAACTGCTTTTCTTGTAATTCTTTTTGTGCTGCTTCAAAAGTGGCTTCACTAAGAAATCCATTTCGGCTTACTTTATCCTGAAAAGCTTTAAATTCCTTTTCAAGTTTTTTGTATTTATGTTGAAGGCTGCCAGTTAATTCTGTAGTTTTTGTTTTAATTTTTTCCTTAAGCACCTGAGCATATTCATAACCTTCAACCAATGTGTCGGTATTAATAAAAGCTACCGGAGCAGATGGAAACAGCGAATCTGAAACATGCACTTTGCCGGCCTTAACATCAGATTTACTTTCTCCCTTTCCGGTTGAAGTGAAATGCAAAATATACATTAGAATTAATCCTACAGCCAAAACTATAGTCAAAATGGGATTTAAGTTTTTCATATACTTATTACAGTTTTAATATCACAAAGATAAGAAACAATAATAAGCGAAATTGTTAAGAAATCTTAATTTCTCTTGAAACCGACTGTTCTATAGAAATTAGCGTCTCTGTGCTTGAAACGCCTTTAATTTCATGAATTTGCAAAAGAACATTTTTAAGATGCTGATTATCTTTACAATAAACCTTAATTAGCAAAGCATATTTTCCTGTGGTAAAATGAGATTCGACCACTTCTTCAATACCGCTTATTTCTTTCTTAACATTTTGAAACTGATTAGCTCTTTCCAGAAAAACTCCAATATAGGCTTTTGTTTTATAACCAATTGCCTCTTCATTAATAACAAATTTACTTCCCATCAAAACTCCTGAGTCTTCCAGTTTTTGAACTCTTTGGTGAATTGCTGCACCGGAAATTCCACATTCTCTGGCTATTTCCAAAAATGGCGTTCTTGCATTCTTCATCAAATAACCTATTATCTTTCGATCCAAATTATCAATGTTAATAGTTTCCTGTTGCATCAATTATTAAGTATTAATTAGTTAGTAAAAATAAATATTTTGTGATAATTTATAACAAAATGGCATCATTTTTTTTAAAACAAAAAGAAACAAACCACACCAAAAGTTGATGTGTATTTGTAAAACCAGATTATAGGAATTAAATTAAATGATCCAACATTCTATAAAAAAATACAGATTCAATTATTTAGATATCAATCATATAATAAATTGTGCTATTTGTAAACGAATTTTTGCAGTTCATACAAATAATTTGAATTGAACAAAATTTTGTTTTATCTTTAAACAAACAACTAATCAGTTTATGTTTATTTGGGCAAGCACTTACGATACCGGAATTGAAGAACTTGATTCTGTGCATAAGAATATTCTAGAAATAGCATCAGGACTTTTCGATGGTGGCATGTTGGTAAAAGACTTAGTTGTTATAGAAAAAATAATAGATAAACTTCTTTTTTACGGAAAAAAACATGAAGAGCTTGAACAAAAACTACTTTTATACTATAAATATCCTAATAATTGTGAGGCTGAATTTATACGTTTCCATAATTCTCTAAAATCATTCAAACAAGATTTGGCGGATAAAATTACCGATAGTATTTCCATTCAATTATTGTTATTTCTAAAAAACTGGATAATCTGTCATCTAACAATTCACACCCAAAATTTTAAGACATACAAATCTTCTTCAGAAAAAGCAAACTCAGGAGTAATTGCTATTGAAGACACCAATCTTAAAAAGAGTATTGGTTCTATAACAAACCAATACTCCTCTTAACAAATTTATCTAAATCTTCGCCTTTCAACATATTATTGGATAGCATTGCCAAATCTATAATCTGTTTTACAAGTGGATTAGAATTACTGTACTCCTTTAACTTCTCTTCCTTCTTGCTGTCAATTTCAGTAATATTTTTGCGAAGTTCCTCTAATCTATCCTTTTCTGCCTGAGGTATATCTTCGTACTTCATGCTTTTATGACTTTCTTCAAGCATATTCTTTTCTTCCATAAAAGGATTTTTTTCCGATTCAATTTCTTCTAAATCCTTGCCTAAAATGTTGTTTTTGTCGCTTGCAATTTTCTCAATAAGGGGATGATTAGTATTTACAACAATATTATAGCTATCAGGCAATTCGCCATAAAAATTCATTCCTCCTCCACCCATCTTGGCCATTTCTTTCATTCTTCGCATGTATTCGCTTTGGGTAATAATTGCCGGAGGATTATCTTCTTTCATAGCTTCAAAAACAACAGAATAATGTTGCTCTTTGGCAATCTGCCCCAAGAAAACGTGTTTTAATTCCCCTGTTTCTTTTTCAGAAAGCTTAGAATCTAGTTTTTCGTCTTTTTCAATTAGCTTATCTACCACATCTCCATCTACTCTTACAAACCTAACTTTTTCGAGTTTTTGCTCCAAATGGTTAATAAAGTGAGAATCTAAATGCCCGTCCATTATTAAGACATCGTAACCCTTGTTGCGTGCGGCTTCAACAAAACTGTACTGTTCTTCTGGGTTTGTGGTATAAAGATAAATAACATCGTCGTGTTTATTTTTCTGAGAACTGCCTACTAATTCCTTGTATTCATCGAATGTAAAGTATTTGCCTTCAGTATTTTTTAGCAGGGCAAATTTTATGGCTCTTTCGTGAAATTTTTCTTCAGTTAGCATTCCGTAAGCAATGAAAAGCTTTAAGCTATCCCATTTTTTCTCGAAATCGTCGCGGGAATTCTTAAAAATATCGGCCAAACGGTCTGCAACCTTTTTTGTAATATGTCCTGAAATTTTCTTAACATTAGAATCCGATTGCAAATAACTTCTCGACACATTTAGAGGAATATCAGGAGAATCTAAAACACCGTGAAGCAGGGTTAAAAAATCGGGAACAATTCCTTCAACAGAATCGGTAACATAAACCTGATTGCTATAAAGTTGAATTTTATTTTTCTGAACTTCTATGTTGTTCTTAATTTTTGGAAAATAAAGTATTCCTGTAAGATTAAAAGGAAAATCAACATTAAGGTGAATATTAAACAAAGGCTCTTCGCTGTATGGATATAATTCCTCATAGAATTTCTTATAATCTTCTTCCTTCAAATCGGCAGGTTTAACAGTCCATGCAGGCTTAACATTATTTATTATTTTTGGGTTACCGGTTTCTACTTCTTTTCCGTCTTTCCATTCTTTTTCTTCTCCAAAAGCTATTTCAATTGGCAAATATTTACAATACTTTTTCAAAAGACCTTCAATTCTGGCTTCTTCCAAAAATTCTTTAGATTCTTTGTCTATATGTAAAACAATATCGGTTCCTCTTTCTTTTCTATCGTGTTCTTCAATGGTATATTCCGGATCGCCATTGCAAGACCATTTTACAGCCTTTCCTCTTTTGTGTGATTTAGTAATAATTTCAACCTTTTCAGAAACCATAAAAGAGGAATAGAAACCCAATCCAAAATGTCCTATTACGGAAGATTTATCCTTATATTTTTTTACAAATTCCCCGGCACTCGAAAACGCAATCTGATTAATATATTTATCAATTTCTTTATCTGTCATGCCAATACCTCTATCGGAAACAGTAATTGTTTTAGCTTTTTTATCGAGACTTACCTTAATTGTTAAGTCGCCTAACTCGCCCTGAAACTCTCCTACCGAAGCCAAAGTTTTTAATTTCTGTGTTGCATCCACAGCATTTGAAACCAGTTCTCGTAGAAATATTTCCTGATCTGAATAAAGGAATTGCTTAATAATTGGAAAAATATTGTCTGAAGTTACTCCAATACTACCTTTTTGCATCGTTTTATTTTTTTTGGTTAAACATTCGGATGCTGCTATTACAAAGCTTATGCCATTAAAAAAAAAGGAATAAAATGTCAGTTTTTAATAATTAAACTGACAAATAGTCGCAATAAATTAGATTTTAAACCATTCGGGGAAAATAAAATATAAAACAGCTAAACTAACAGAAAGTGTTGCCAGCAAACCTAAAAATACAGAAGTAGCAATTTTGTATTCGAATTTTTTACGCTTAAGGTCTGAATTAGAAATAATCCAACTAATAGCATTTAATATTCTGGTAAATGAATTTTCGTTCTTTTTAACAAACTCAGTAGCTCCCAATCTAATTGCTTTCCCTGCAAGATCTTCATCGTTTGCACCGGAAAGCATAATTACTTCAAATTCAGGATGAATATCTTTTAAAAGTTGTAAAATTTCTATACCGTTTTTTGCCTCATTATTGTTATTGGAATGCATTTGATAATCGAGGATTGCAATATGATAATGCCTTGTATTTATTGGCTTTTTTAAAATATATTCCAAAAAATCCTCTCCTGAAGTAAAGGTAACCAAACGATAACCGGTAGATGAATAGAACTTATTTTTTAAAATTTTAAGATGCAATTCATCATCATCAACCAAATAAACATTTACGTCATGCCTTAATTCTTCATTCATTGTTACAGGTATTAATAAAATTAATCAATTCATCAGTACTCGACTCAAAATCAAACAGTTCATTTATTTTAAAATAATTACCCCTATCGAAGACATATTTATATGCAAACTTAGCAAAATCAAGTCTATTATCTTCAAAATCAAATAATTTCATAATAATCATCACCTGTTCCACAAGAAGGCAATTGGATGAAGATATTTGTTTTGCAATTTTCAGTTTTGTATCCTCAAAATCTTTTGATTTTATGATATTTACGGTGTTAACAAAAGTTTTCTCATCCATTGGGCAAATGCAACCCTTAGGACCGGTATAATCCATTTGCGAATAGGTACTTTGAATATTTGTTGAATAATTATTATGTGGAGAGACCATTTGTAAACTATCGGGATTATTGATTTGCAAACTATCGTCTGTATTGTTGTAAGCCTGATGAGAATGTTGATAGTTAGGATTACTTAAATCGGTATTTACTGTTGAATCGAAAAAATCTTTTGGCTTTTCAGTTTTGTTAACAGCTTTGCAATAGACCATAATTTTTGCATTAGATGCAATCATAAACTGCATATTTTCAGCAGCTTCATTGTGATTTGGCATGGTAACAATCACAAGCTCGTAATAAAAAAAGTTTTCAATTTTATAATTGAATGAAAGAACAGAATCTATATCATCAATTGTAATAGAAAAAAAATAAGTTCCTTCTCTCATATTTTCAAGTTTCAGCTCATTAATTTCTTTCGAATTTTGGGTAATTCCATCAACCGAAATATAAAAAGGAGTTTCGGAAACAAAGGAAACAGAAGCAAATTGACAATGTCCTTGTGCTGTAAAAAGTAGAATAAAAACAAGAATAATATGCAAAAACTTCATATTTATAAGTTTGAGGTAAAGTTAATCTTTGTTGTGTTTTCTGCAAAAAAATCGTGCCAATTTCTTAAAACAAAAATAATGCATTGAGGTTATGGCAAGGAACCATATAGAGTTTTTAGTTTTTAGTCTTAGTATGTTTTATTTTGAAAATTTAAGAGATCTGGATAAGCGGAAGAATTTTTAACCTCTTAATTCATCAATTTCCCCTTTTGTTAAGCCTGTAAAAAGCATAATTTTTTCTAAAGTCTCACCGGATGCCTTCATTAGTTTTGCTATTTCAATTTTCCCCTCAATCTTTCCTTCAATCTTTCCCTCAATCTTTCCTTCAATCTTTCCTTCATCAAAAGCTGTGTGTATTACATTATTAATGTCTCTGTAAGTTTTAAGACTGTCTTCGTAGGCTGTTTTTTCCGCAGGATTGAATTTTGAAATTTCAGCTATTTTAAATAATTTCTCGAAAAGTTTGTCTTGTAGTGCTTGAGGATAGTTTTCTAATCGGGGCAGGTTTTTTAGTACATACAACCATTTCTCAAAACGGGTTTCAAGTTGATTTATGTCTTTGTTAAACTTTGGCATTTCAAAATAATAATATGTCAGCTTTTCGTAAAATACCTCCTTTCTATTTACATCCATAAGCTTAACTTCCCGGTGGAAATACTCTTTATTATCCTTGTTTTCGTCGTAAATAAAATCTAAAATTCCAATTGTGTAAACAGCCTTAAGTTCAAAATTCCAATCGCCTTTTAGGGCTTGTTGTTGAATTGGAAATGTGGAGTAAAAAACCGAACGATCTTTAAAATACTTCTGCTTGGCTTTTTGCATTTCAACAATAAATTTCTCTCCCCGTTCGTTTTCGCAAAACAAATCGTAAACAACTTTTCTATCGGTAAAAGCGCCACCCAACCGCTCTGTACTCATATATTGCAAGTCTTTTACCTTCTCGTCTTTTAGTACGGAATTAAGAAAATCAATAAGCAAATCTTTGTTAGGTTCCTCGCCAAATATTTTCTTAAAACCAAAGTCGGTAAAAGGATTAATATATCTTTCAGTTGTCATATTTGTTTTTTTTAACAAAATTAATTGATTTAAACTAAAAAAACAAACTTAAAAAAATCATCCTTCTCTTCTAAACTTATAATATTGCACTCCTAAAGAAGTAATTAGCTCAATCACTATGAGTCTAGCCTTGCGTTCGCCCGTCTAAAAACCTTTAGAACAAAAAAAAACAAAAAGAACTCTTCGAACACAAAAAACCTAAAAACCCATCCGTTTTCCATATATTTGCAATTCTCAAAATAACTAAATAATGAATTACAAAATAGGAATTGATATTGGGTCTACAACTGCAAAAATTGCAGTTTCCGACAACAATTTCAACATTGTACATTCCAGCTATAAAAGACACAATGCCAGAGTAAATGATACCTTAATAAATTTATTAAAAGAGGCTGAAAAATCGACAGGAATTAATTCAGGAAGTTTTCTTATTACCGGATCCGCCGGAATGGGAATAGCGGAACGTTCGGGACTGCCTTTTATTCAGGAAATTATTGCTTCAACTTCATGGTGTGCGTTTAAGTTTCCGGAAGTTAGAACCATAATTGACATTGGCGGAGAAGATTCTAAAATGATTTTTTTGCACCAAAACCGTCCGCCGGATATTAGAATGAACGGAAATTGTGCAGGTGGAACAGGTGCATTTATAGATCAAATGGCTTCTTTACTTGGAGTTGAATTAAATGAAATTAATAATCTGGTTGCAAAATCTACCAATATTTATCCCATGGCATCCAGATGCGGAGTTTTTGCAAAAACCGACATTCAAAATCTTGTAGCCAGAAAAATTCCTATCCCCGACATTCTCGCTTCAGTTTTTCATGCTGTTGGAATTCAAATACTTAATACACTATCAAGATCTTTTGATGTTGAGAAAAAAGTTCTATTTACTGGTGGGCCATTTACTTTCTTTCCCGAATTAATAAAAAGTTTCTGCAAAAACCTTAATATTACTGAAAATGAATTAGCAGTATCTCCAAACCCGGAGCTGTTCTCGGCCAAAGGAGCTGCGTTTAAGTCATCTGAAGTCTTTTCCTTTGAAGACCTGCTTCAAAAAATTTCACAACCTATTAATAATCAATCAGAAAGCACAAGATTAACTCAATTATTCGTTAATCAAGAAGATTATAATTTATGGCTGAATTCCCGATTCACAAAAAACATTTTTAAGGTAAAGCCCGAAAATTATAAAGACAATACAATATTTATTGGCATAGATTCAGGTTCTACCACCACTAAATTTGTTGCTTTAGGCGAAAATAACGAACTATTGTTTTCCGATTATAGAAACAACTACGGAAAGCCTGTGCTTACCCTAGCGGAAATTTATTCTGAATTTTCAAATTTTTACAAAACCAATTTTGCAGGTAAAACAATTGCAATGCCGGTTGTAACGGGATATGGAGAAAATCTTATTAAAGCTGCTTTTAACATTGAACACGGAATTGTTGAAACAATTGCTCATTATAAAGCTGCCCTTAGCATAAACAGCGATGTTTCGTTTATTATGGATATTGGCGGACAAGATATGAAAGCCATTTTTATTGAAAACGGTGGAATAAAAAAGATCGAGATTAACGAAGCATGTTCTTCTGGCTGCGGATCGTTTCTTGAAACTTTTGGTAATAACCTTGGCTACGAAATAGAAGAATTTGCTCAATTGGCATGTATTTCGCAAAAACCTTTCGATTTAGGAACCAGATGTACTGTTTTTATGAATTCAAAGGTAAAACAAGCTCTAAGAGAAAATGCTGAAATTGAAGATATTGCCTCAGGTCTTTCTTATTCAATAATAAAAAATGCGCTTTATAAAGTCTTAAAATTACACAATCCCGAAATTCTTGGTAATGTAATTGTTGCTCAGGGAGGAACTTTTAAGAATCCATCTGTTCATAAAGCTTTTGAAATACTTATTGGGAAAAAAGTTTTAGTTTCAGAATTTCCTGAACTTATGGGCGCTGTAGGTGCTGCCTTAACAGGGAAAGATAAATTTCAGTCTGCGAAACAAACATATTGTTTCGATATTGCCGAGGAGCACAACAAAAATTTTACAACATCGACAATTACATGTAAAGGCTGCGAAAATTTATGTGTAGTAACTTGTTTCAATTTTTCAGACAATAAGAAATTTTATTCAGGAAATAAGTGCGAAAAAGTATTTGGACAGAAAGAAAAAAGCTCATTTATAGGCAGTAACATTTTCGACTACAAATTAGAAAAGCTATTTAATCGTAAAAGCATTGGAAAGGAAAATGCAGTTTTGTCAATTGGAATACCCAGAGCTCTAAATATTTACGAAAACTTTCCATTTTGGCACGAGCTATTTTCAAAATGTAAAATAAACGTAGTTCTCTCCTCACCCTCTTGCACACGTATTTACGAAAAAGGACGCGGAACTGTAATGTCTGATTCTATTTGCTTTCCTGCAAAACTTACCAATGGTCATGTTGTGGATTTGCTTGAAAAAGAAATTGACCGTATTTTCTACCCCATTGTGGTTTTCGAAGAAAATTTTAGCAAAAACTCGGTTAACTCATATAATTGTCCTATTGTCACCGGATATCCCGATGTTATTAAATCGGCTGTTAAACTGGGCATACCCTTCGATAATCCTTCTATTTCATTTAAAAACAAAAAATTATTAAAAAAAGCATGTTGGCAGTATTTACGTTCTTTGGGAATAAAAAAGTCTGTTTTCACAACTGCCTTTCAAGCAGCAACAAAAGCTATTGAAAATTACCGACATGAAATAAAAGAAGAAGGTAAACGAATAATAAAAAATGCCGAAAAGAAAGGGAACCTATGTGTTGTAATAGCAGGCAGGCCATATCATGCCGATTCGTATATTAATCAAAAAACTCCACAAATCTTATCGGAACTTGGAGCAGACGTAATAAGCGAAGATTCTCTTGACGACGGTTTTGAGTTTGTAGCAAGCAATTTGAATGTAATTTCGCAATGGGCTTATCCAAACAGGCTGTACAATGCGGCTTATTGGGTAGCGGCAAAACCTTCGAACTTTCAGTTTGTGCAATTAAATTCTTTTGGTTGTGGCCCCGATGCAATTACCATAGATGAAATAAACTCTATACTTCAAACAAAAGGAAAAAACAATACTGTACTTCGCGTAGATGAAATTTCGGGAACAGGTTCGTTACGACTTAGGTTGCGTTCGCTAATTGAATCGCTAAATATAAAAAGCCCTACCAATGATTATACTGCTGAAAAGGCTAAAAATTTCGAATTAACCGACAAACATCGAACAATAATTGCACCTCTGTTTTCCGATATTTATTCACGCTTTTTGCCTCCTATTTTCGAACTGGCAGGTTATAAACTTAAAAATCTTCCGCTTCCCGACAAAGAATCGGTAGATTACGGATTAAAATATGCCAATAACGAAATTTGCTATCCGGCCACAATAATTATTGGCGACATAATGAAATTTCTTGAAAAAGGAGAATACAATCCGGAAGAAATAGCAATTGGAATTACTCAAACCGGTGGGCAGTGCAGGGCATCCAGTTATTTGTCGCTTATTCGCAAAGCCATGGTAGCCGGAGGATACAGTCATATTCCCGTAATTTCTGTAAGTTCCGGTTCGGGAATAATTAACTCTCAACCCGGGTTTAAGATTAATTGGAAAAGAATTCTTAAAACAGCCTTCATTTCAGCGTTATTTGCAGATTCTATTGCAAAAATGTATTATACGAATGTAGTGAGAGAAAAAAATAAAGGCGAATCGAAAAAATTGCTCGACAAATATATTTCTGAAGCCTATAATCCCATAAAAAATAAAAACCACAAAGAAATATTTTCGCTCTTAGAGCAAGCTGTAGAAGAGTTTAATAATATTGAAACCCTTGAAAGCAATTTGCCAAAAATAGGTATTGTAGGCGAAATTTACGTAAAGTACAATTCTTACGGTAATCTTAACATTGTAAACTGGCTTATTGAGCAGAAATTTGAAGTAATTGTACCACCGCTTACCGATTTTTTTACCCAATATTTTGTAAATTTTTCTGCAAACAGAAAAGAAAACCTTTCGGTAGCAGGCATTTCCGATTTATATCTTAAGCTTATAGAAATTAAAGCCGATGGAGTAATAAAGAAATTCGAAAAAATAAACAGCAAGTTTAAGTACTATTATCCATTTCATTCAATAAGAAAAATAGCCGAAAAAGCCGAAAAAATAATCAATCTGGTTAATCAGTACGGCGAAGGATGGCTTATTCCTGCCGAAATTGCAGGTTTGGCAGAAGAAGGTGTAAACAATATAGTAAGTCTTCAACCCTTTGGTTGCATAGCAAATCAGATTATTTCTAAAGGAATTGAAAAGCGAATAAGAGACCTTTATCCAAATGTAAATCTGTTATTTCTGGATTTTGAAGACGGCACCAGTGAAGTTAATTTGCTAAACAGGCTGCATTTTATGAAAGGTTGATTTTTTGTTTTGCGGTTTTGATGGAATTGCTGAAGTTCTATAATTAGTATGGGGTTTAAGGAATACTAAAATACTCTCATTACACCCAATTTTAAGCTGATCATTCTATCTTTTATAGAAAATTCGTAGTTACTATTTATAATGCAATCTGAGATTTTTATAAAATTTGAATATTTTGTGAAAATAAACTGCAAACACCATTTATTGAATGAATAATTAATACCGACTGAACTGTTTAATCCGGAAACAATTTTTCTTAGCAAGATATTGTCGTTTCTGCTAAAATCAATTCTTGGACCAAGTGAAGCAAAAAAACTTGCACTTTCAAAATTCTTCTTAAAACCAAATTGAGTATTGAAAGTAAAATATTTGAATGCAGGAGCAATTTCTGAACTATTTTTAAAATCGCTGACTGAATCAGGGCCATAATAGTTGAATTTAATTACTCCACCTTTTTTGAAAAAGCCTAACTCCGATTGTATAAATAAGTTTTCATTTAAGTTTTTGTTTATGAAAATATTTTGATTGATATTTATTAAGTTGCCAAAACTAACAGTTCTGTTGTCCTTATATAATTCAATCTTTGATTTATAGATTCCACAATGAACTCCGAAAGCAAAATCAATTTGTCCATTACCAATATTTGCAATAGTCATGGTAAATGGATGCCTTTTTTGACAAGTTGTAAATATAGTAATAATGTTTGAATTTTGTACTTGTTGAACCGAAACGGAAACAGGC
>JAFGXD010000108.1 GCA_016936815.1 Bacteroidales bacterium | reverse complement strand
TTATAAATGCAAATATTTCAGCAACAAAAAAAATGTATAAATGCATTACTTTGCCGGATACAATTTTATGTGTGGGTTACCAATTTTCTATTGTTGGTAGAGAATTTATTAATGAATTGGGTTTCCCGCAAAAAAATAGAATACTAATTGCAATGGGCGGAGGAAATTATACTGATGAATTAATTGAAATGATTGAAAAGATTGTTTCAAATAATAATTATTGTTTCGAAATAGTATCTAACGATAATAGAATTAACAGAATAAACGGTAGTAATATTTCGCTGCATATAAACTCCCACAATACTTTGAATATTTATAAAAAATGTGCAGCAGCAATTGTTGCCGGAGGAATTACAAGCTTTGAGTTGGCCATTTTAAATATTCCCATGCTTATTGTGCCTTTTGCAGAAAACCAATATCTTAATGCTATGGCCTGGGAAAAGAAAAAGTTTGGTGTTAATTATAAAAACCCTAAAAACTTTTTAGATAATATTAAAAATAAAGGCCTAAGTCAACTTATTGATGAAACCTTTGAAGTACAAAAATTAAGAAAAAATACTATTAAAGGAAAAGGAGCTGAGAAAATTACAAAAATAATATTGAAACAATCAAATCTTAATTACTAATGATTTAGTTATTAAGAAGTAAAAAATAATGTAATTATGAAAAAAATAATTATTTGGGGCGGAAAAGGAAACGGAACCGTTGTTCTTAATACCATTATAGACATTAATAACCTTTCAGCAACTAAACAATACGAAGTAATAGGTTTTGTTAATAACAAGCATAAAGAAACTGTTTCAATTGAAGGTATTCCGGTTTTGGGAGATATTGATATAATAAATGAATTAGTAGACAAGCATGATGCATATTTTTTGAATGCAATAAGCTCTGTAAATACTATGAATATTGTAAAAAACACTATTGACAAAATACTTATTAATGAATCAAACCGACTAATTAACATTATACATCCTTCTGCCATTATTGGCAATAATGTTAAATTAGGCAATGGTTGTTTTATTGGCCATCAGTCGTATATTGGTCAAAATGCTATTATTGAAGATAATTGCTTTATTCATGCACAATGTTATGTGGCTCGAGATTCAATTATTAAAAAACATACATATTTAGCTCCTAAAGCTTATGTTGGTGCAGAAGCAATAATAGAAAATTCAGTTTATATTGGAGTTGGGGCATTAATTAAAGAAAGAGTACACATAAATGAATTTAGTATTATTGGCATGGGGTCTATTATTGTAGAAGACATTCCCGAAAAAAGTAAATATTATGGAGAAAAAGCAAAAAAAAGATAATAAAACATTTATAATAGCTGAACTTTCAGCTAATCATAACAACGACTTCAATTTAGCTGTTAAAACTATTGAAGCAATGGCTCAATCCGGAGCAGATGCAGTTAAAGTTCAAACATATAAACCCGAAAGCCTAACTGTTAATTTAAATACCGGTCTTTTTGCCAAGCGTAAGGATGGTTTATGGAAAGGCTACACCCCATGGGAATTATACAAAGAAGCGGCTATGCCTTACGAATGGCAACCTAAATTAAAACTAATTGCAGAAAATCTTGGACTTGTATTTTTTTCTTCTCCATTTGATATTGAGGGCGTAGATTTTTTAGAATCTATTAATGTGCCAATGTATAAAATTGCTTCAATGGAAATAACTGATATTTCGTTAATACAATATGCAGCCTCTAAAATGAAGCCAATGATTATTTCAACAGGTGTTGCTGAAATCGAAGATATTCAACTTGCAATAGATACTTGTAAAAAAGTTGGTAATACAGATATTACTCTTTTAAAATGTACTTCGCAATATCCGGCTACTATTCAAGATGCAAACCTTTTAACTATTCCCGATTTAAAGCAAAGATTTGAAACTAAAATAGGTGTTTCCGATCATACTTTTGGAAGTTTAGTGCCAATTGTAGCGGTTACTTTAGGTGCAAGTATTGTGGAAAAGCATTTCATTCTTGATAGGAGTTTGGGGGGGCCAGACTCTGCCTTTTCAACAGAACCAAAAGAATTTAAAGAAATGGTAGATTTAATTAGAAATACAGAAATTTCTTTGGGAAAAATAAATTATGAGGTACATGAAAATGATAAAAATCGGAGACGTTCACTTTTCGCTGTAAAAGATATTAAAGAAGGAGAGTTTTTTACAAGCGAAAACATCAAATCTATTAGACCGGGTTTGGGGCTTCATCCTAAATATTTGAAGGAATTATTAGGCAAAAAGGCTAAAAGAGAAATAGAAAAAGGAAGTCCACTTAGTTTACAGGATTTTTCTTAATGCCTGATTATCTTCTCTAACTTTTCAATGTTTTTGCCTTTAACTTCAATAACATAAGTGTCTGAAGGTATATTTTCGAAATGAAACTCTTAAACTAAATTCCCTTTAAACTTTCCTTTTAGCAATAGTTCCACTTTCATTCCAAACAAAGAAATTTCATAAACTGAAAAAGAGCTTTCAACAAAGAGGCTTTCTTGATTAGGATTTGGAAAAATACCCAACCTACTATCATACACCCTAGGGTAAATGGATGCCTTTTTTGACAAGTTGTAAATATAGTAATAATGTTTGAATTTTGTACTTGTTGAACCGAAACGGAAACAGGC
>JAFGXD010000107.1 GCA_016936815.1 Bacteroidales bacterium | reverse complement strand
GCCTGTTTCCGTTTCGGTTCAACAAGTACAAAATTCAAACATTATTACTATATTTACAACTTGTCAAAAAAGGCATCCATTTACCTATTCATGCCACCAAATGTCGGCAGCCTACATTACCTTTACATACGAATTAAACCGATTGCGAAATACTAGTGCAGACTTACCTGAAAATAAAATGTCGGAACTCTTTACTTATAACTTTTTTAATGGTGGTTCTAATGTTTGGGGTGTTCCTTATCCCGATTCATGGGAAGCTTCAAAAGTTTGTGGAAACGCATCAGTAAAAGACTTTACAAACGACACTGTTAACGGTAATGCCAATGCCTTTACATGGATGTCGGGTTACGAAAAGTATTTCAGAAGCCTTGAAAATAAAACCGAGAACTTTTTTGCCATAAATACTTCAGATGCAGTTGGATTGGAAAAAATTAAAAATTGGCTTTTTCATCACGACGAAAATTCAGAATATGGGGGTCTATTAAATTGCATTTTGGGTGGCTCTTTTGTTTTTGATACTCTTCCCGAAGTCTCCCATAATTCAGGAGAACTTTTTTACAAAAATTTGGGACCTTATTTAAGTCATGGAGTTACAATTGTGGGTTACAACGATTCTGTTTGCTTCGATTACAACAACGACGGACTTTTTACTAACCATTTAGACATTAATAACGATGGATTAATTGATGTTCAGGATTATGAAATGGGGGCATTTAAGGTGGCTGAAACTAACGGCGTAAGTTTTGGAAATTCGGGCTTTCTCTGGCTTCCATATAAACATTTGGCTACTCCTCTAAATTACGGCGGTATTTGGAATTACTCAGTTCATTTACTTAATGTTAAAGAAAAATATTTCCCTAAATTAACTGCAAAAATTAATCTTAGTCATCAATCAAGAAATACACTAAAAATAAGATGTGGATTTGCAGCGGATACTAATGCAATTTTTCCGGAAAAAACTTACGATTACCCCGTTTTCTGCTTTCAAGGAGGCGATTTTTACATGACCGGAGGCTCAAATGAAAGCGATAAAACTATAGAAATTGCTATCGACATTTCCTCTATGCTCTCCGATATAAATCCTGAAAAAGAAACAAAATTCTTTCTCGAAATTACCGAAAGAGATGAACACAACCTTTTTCATGGAACTATTAACGAATTTGCAATTATTGCTCATATTAACGATTCAGCAGTTTTTACAACAGGAAATATTAATACTGAAATAAAAAACAATACCATTACACTAATACCCATTTGGGGGGCAGTAAATTTCAATAAATTCTATATTTCCGACTCTTTAATTTTTCTTGAAAACTGCTCTACCTTTTGCGAAAAACAGCTTACTGCTGTCGACGGAAATCCTCCTTTCTCATGGTCAATTCCTTCCGGGGTAACAGTTATAGAATCTGCTTCTTTACCCGTTGAATACGATTATTTGAACATAACCCCATTCGATTTGATTAACGGTACAAAAGAAGTAATTCCTGGTTTTAATTTTCCGTTTTTCGATTCAATTTACAGCAAATTTTACGTTTCTGTTAATGGTTTTATCTATTTTGAGGAATCGCTTAAAATCTGGCCTTACTTAACAAATTCTTCAACTTTTTTAAAACAGTTTAGAGTAATAGCGCCCTTTTTAGATAACCTAAGACTATTTGCAGGCGATTCAATTTGGTACAACAAAAACGATAATTCTATTACAATTAACTGGAAATCATCTAAACACCTTGTTGATGCCGACAGTATAAATGTAGAATTTTCAGTTACTTTAAGAAATAATGGTGACATCTATTTTTGCTATAAAGATATTGATTACAAAAATTTCAATTGGCTATCAGGCCTCTCAAGTGGCAATAATGAAAACTATTTTGTACTAAACGATTTAATGCCTTCACCGGAAGGAAAAACTAATAAAATTAATTACTTGCCTGCTGATGAACGATTTACGATAAATAATTACGGAACAATTTCTTTCAATCCACTTTTTGTAACAAAAAACGATTCAGTAAATGTTCTATGCGCTGATTATGAAGGGATTAAGGCTGACAAAACAATAAAGTTTTTTGAAAATGAGATAACAGAAAGCTCATTCCTTATTTTTCCAAATCCTTCATTTAACGAACTATATTTTAACATTTTGCTTGAGAGAGATAACGATGTAAGCATAAAATTCATAGATTTCTCCGGAAGACCTATGGGTAAGGTTTTTACTACTTTTCTAAACAAAGGAAAACACAATATTTTAGTTAACACCGAAAACCTTTCACCTGGTTTGTATTTTTGCAGAGTTCTTATTGGAAATATAGAGTATACAAGAAAAATTATTAGGCTTTAATTTTTTTGTAAATGAAAGTATACAAATAAAAAACCCCAACACCTATCACCAAACCCAAAACTGCTCCAAAAAACACATCGCCCGGATAATGAACTCCCAAATATATTCTGCTGTAAGAAACCAGAACTGCCCAGAAAAAAATTAATATTATAAACCATTTTTTTCTAATAAAAAGTGAGGAAAGAGCTGCAAACATAAAGGTATTTGCTGCATGTGATGAAACAAATCCAAACTTACCACCACATTTGCCATTAACAGTATGAACCAAATCAACTAAATCCAAATTGTGGCAAGGTCTAAACCTTTCGAATACTTCCTTAAACGCATAAACTGAAATTTGATCGGACAATACTACTCCCAAAATAAAAACCGGTAAAATAGCAAGTACCTGCCATTTAAGCTTTCGGTAAATTAAAAATAAAACAAATAAATAAAGCGGAATCCAAATAAAGGTTTGAGAAACAGCCTCCATTACTTGGTCGAAAAATGGAGAATGACATGCATTGAGACTTAAAAACAAGTCTCTGTCAATTTTCTCTATACTTTCAATAAAACTCACTGATTAGATGTTTAATTCATGCCACAATAAATCCTTAAGCTGGGTAAGTCCCTGTTGAGCCACCGAAGAAATAAACACTCTTGGAATTTCAGGCAAATCGTTTCTAATTTCATTAATTAACTCATCGTCGAGCATATCGGATTTTGAAATTGCCAAAACTCTTCTTTTATCGAGTAATTCGGGATTATATTGCCTTAGTTCGTTAAGCAGAATTTTGTATTCGTTATTAATATCTTTACTGTCGGAAGGAATAACAAAAAGCAATACAGAATTTCTTTCAATATGTCTCAAAAACCTTAACCCCAATCCCTTACCTTCGCTTGCTCCTTCTATAATTCCGGGTATATCGGCCATAATAAAAGATTTATGGTCGCGGTAAGAAACAATTCCTAAATTTGGAGTAAGGGTTGTAAAAGCATAATCTGCAATTTTTGGTTTTGCTGCCGAAACTACCGACAGCAAAGTAGATTTTCCTGCATTTGGGAATCCAACCAAACCCACATCTGCAAGCACTTTAAGTTCAAGAATAAACCAATCTTCAATGCATGGCTCGCCGGGCTGAGCAAAACGAGGCGTTTGATGTGTTGCCGATTTAAAATTAGTATTTCCAAGCCCGCCTCTTCCTCCTTTAATAAGTATTCTTTCTTCATTGTGTTCGGTAATTTCAAAAAGAAATTCCTTCGTTTCAGCATGTTTGGCTACAGTTCCAAGTGGCACTTCCAGATAAACATCTTTTCCGTTTGCTCCGGTACTGCATTGCTTTCCGCCCGAACCACCATGCTCGGCAAAAATATGTTTGGTGTATTTTAAGTGCAAAAGAGTCCATAACTGAGAATTTCCTCTAAGAATAATATGTCCTCCTCTTCCTCCGTCGCCGCCATCGGGACCGCCTTTAGCTTCAGATTTTTCTCTTCTAAGATGGGTTGACCCCGGTCCCCCGTTTCCGGAGCGGCAAAATATTTTCACATAATCAACAAAATTGCTATCGGCCATAAAATGCAGGAGGTTTATTATTAAATTTTTGAAAGAAAAACAAAGTCCTGACGGAAAAAATTCTCATCGGGACTAATAGATTTAATAGTGAAGAAATAAGTTCCGGTATTGAGCTTGGAACCTGCGGAAGTTCTACCATCCCACATTATTTGAGTTCCGACCGATTTGTATAAAATCATTCCAAATCTGCTGTAAACAACAAATTCATATACCGTGGCACCATTTGTTATTACTGTAAAAACATCATTTATTCCATCACCATTTGGTGTAAAAACGTTGGGAATTTCTAGTTTATCCTCAACGCTAACCTGTAGAAAAGCAGTGTCGGTACAGCCTATTTCGTCAGTAATAGTCAATCCTACATTATAGGTGCCTTCCGAAGGAAAAATGTGAAGAATTTGAGTTGAATCTGTAGCTAATTCTGTTCCATCGGCAAAATTCCATGTTGTAACATATTCATAACTCGAAACATAAGTGCTCAAATCAGTAAACAACACAGCATAAGAATTATTGTAATAATCGGAATTGTCGAACGAAAAACTTGCAGTTGGAAGTTCTCTAACAACAATATAGTCTGTTTTTACAATTATATCCGTGTCAACTCCATTACTAACTGAAAGTTTAACGGAGTAAATTCCAGGACCATAAGCAGGTGTGGTGGGGTTTTGAGCATAACTGTCAATAGTGCCATCGTTGTCGAAATCCCATTCCCAATAGTTAATTCCGGTTCCCGAAGAGGTGTCGGTAAGGTTTACTACTAAAGTTCCACAACCAATCAAAGTGTCGGCTGCAAAATACGCATTAATCTGTGCATTAACCTGATAACAGAAAAATGCCAGAGCAAAAACTAATATGTATAATCTTTTTTTCAATTTACTAATATTCACAAAAATAACAAAAAAGAACTTTTATTATAGAATACTTATATATTTTCCGTCATTTTTTTTACTAATCTAAAATTTGAAAAGAATTCTAAAGCAATAACACGTAAAATTGTATAAACAGGAACGGCTAAAATCATACCCGGAATTCCAGCCAGAGTACCTGCAATCATTATAACAATAAAAATTTCCAAAGGATGTGCTTTAACGCTACTGGAAAAAATAATTGGTTGAAACAAAATATTATCTATTATTTGCACAGTAGCAAAAACCAGAACCATTGCTCCTAATATTGCAAACATATCGTTACCAATTCCCAAATGAATATGAGTTGCAATGCCAATTATTAAACCAAAACCACCTCCGATTAATGGTCCAACGTATGGAATAATATTAAACAATCCAAGAAACAAACCAATTAAAATAGCTGTATTAAATGGCAAACCCACAATAAGTAACCCGGTGGTTATTAAGGTAATGATTAAGGTAAGCTGAACAATAATCCCAATTAAATATCTTATTAAAAGCTCTTCAATTTTTAGCATTGCGTGTTTTGTCTTTAAATGATGCTTTTCGGGAATAAAGAAATATACCATAGAAGGAAATAACTTTTCGTCTTTAAGAAAGAAGAATAGAATAAAAGAAATTGAAAATATTCCAATAAAAATATCTCCAAGAAACGATAATACTGTTTTAAAAAATTCTGAAAGATGGTTTACTGTTAGAAATCCGGTTATACCTTTTGTGGCATATTCCGAAAAACTATTTTCTCCATCTTCTGAAAATCCAAAACTTCCAAAGAATACCGAAAGTTTATCTAAAGGTTCCTGTAAACCCTGCTTTAATTCTTCTCTACTTATTTTTGAAAGTTCTTGACCTTGTTCTGCAATTATTGGAGTAAAAACTCTAAAGAACAAAATTGCCAGAAACCAAAAAAGCAAAATTACCAAAATGGAATTTAGAGCCTTTGGGACTGGCTTTCCAAAAATTTTTACCCTATTTAAAAGTCTCATTAGAGGTTTCGAAATTAGAGCTATTACAGCAGCAATAACAATATATGAAACAAGATTTCTAAAGTACCAAAAGAGAAGAAATAGGATTGCTACTCCAATGAAAATCAAGATATTTCTTATTAAAGAATTCGTCATTAATTATTTATTATTTGAATATATAACAAAACGTTCTTTATACGGAGCTATCTAATAAAAGTTCAAAATAGATCGATAAAATGCTATTTAAGTAAAAAATTTATTCATTATTCTTTTTCAAAATCTAAATTGCTTTTGTTGTAAAAATAAATTAATTTTGTAATATGCTGAATATTAAATACATATTAACATATCTTTTTATCTTCTATTTTAGTTTCTTACTAACTGCGCAAATAAACTATTCTAACGGAAACAGTGCGTATATTTCAGAAAGCTATAATGGTTTCAGGCAAGTTACAGTTGGTGCAGGAGAGATGGTTTATACTTACAATAGCTCTAAAAAACAGTATTTGTGCAATAATTTTGTTTTGCTGCCAATTAAGGATGATCTTGTAAATGGTGTTTTTGTAGATACTAACTTTTTTCTTGGAATGGGTAATTTTACTGAAGTTTCTGATGATTCATTTCAATGGGATGATAGCTTTATTGTAGATAATTCGGAATTTGATGTAATTAATATGTTTGTAAGCCCAGTTTCTGCTAACACTATGCATTATGCTAAAACAATTCAGGTAGATGCAATGTCTTGTTATACTGATAATTGTTTTGTGTTTATTGATTCTCCTGATAGTTTAATGGCTTACCCGGAAAGTAGTATTTTAGCCGGTTTCTATAACCTTTGGTTAGGTGAAGAATTAATAGATGCAGGGGATATTAAAAATTCAGGAACTAATCTGTTTGTTTCTCAACAACAATTAGATACAGGCATTTATAATTCATATTGTGTTGAAACTTATGGATCCGGATGGAGAATTCCAACCGATTTAGAAGTTGGTCATTTCAATGATTTGGAAGGGAATACAAACGGTTTTGATTTGGCATATATGGGTGTAAGCTCCGATTATATGTGGACTTCCTCGCTTTTTAAAACTTATGCTGTTAAAAGATGGCCTGTTCAAATAAATTCTGGTTATTGGGAAAATTGTGCCGGTTTTTTATACGTTGGAAACAGGGTTAGATGTGTTTTTCCAGGAACAAATAATGACTTTTCAACAGTAAAAAAGATAGAAAAAAATAATGTTGAAGTATTTCCTAATCCTTCTTCAGGCAAAATAAAACTCTTTACAAAAGGAAATAAAATCTCTGAGGTAGAGATAGTTTCATTGTCCGGAAAAAAGGTATTTAAACTTAACGGGTTAAATAATTTGGAAATTGAAATTGACGGAACCAATTGGTGTAAAGGTTTTTATTTCTTGATAATTAGAACACATTATGAAGGATCACCTGTTATTAGAAAACTTGTAAAAATATAAAACAGATGAAAAAGTTAATAAGTTTAATACTGTTTTTGCTTTTGTTTTCAGGTATTTTGAAATCTCAGGTTCCTGAAGGTATGAAATATCAGGCAGTAATTAGATCAAATTTAGGTGAACCTATATCAAACAGAACAATCTTCTTAAGAATTTCTATTTTAGAGGGTTCTGCTTCAGGTACTATTGTTTTTTCAGAAATTCATAATACCGAAACTAATGAGTTTGGACTTGTAAATTTAACTATTGGCAATGGTTCTGGATCCACAAATCTTTCAGAAATCTTATGGGGCAATGGTTTGGAAAAATGGATGCAGATTGAGCTTGATTCTACCGGGAGTGCTGGTTTTGTTTTGTTGGGAACAACAGAATTGCTTTCTGTTCCTTACGCCTTTTTTGCTGGCGAATCAACTTCTTCAGGAATTTCTCATTGGCAGATTTCCTCAGGAGGAATTTATTATGAGGATGGCAATGTAGGAATAGGAACAAATAATCCGAACGAAAATGCAGCATTAGAAATTCAATCGAATAACAAAGGATTTTTGCCTCCGCGATTATCAAATGCTCAACGAGATGCCATTGACTCTCCCAGTGAAGGTCTTACTATTTTTAATACTGATACAAAATGCTTAAATGTTTTCAAAAATGCAGCTTGGTACCAGCTTTGCGGAGATTGTATTCCTCCGCCAAACCCTGTAATTAGTTCAAATTCTCCGGTTTGTGAATCTCAGTCCATTTTTCTTTATGCAACAAATACCGGAGGAGCAGAGGTTCTTTGGACAGGTCCAAATGGTTTTGTTTCAAATCTTCAAAACCCGACCATCTCTAATGCAAGTGATATAAATTCAGGCTATTACAAAATAATTACAAGCAATTCTTGTGGAAGTTCCAACCCCGATAGTGTTTTAGTAAATGTGCAGGATTTGCCGGATGCTGCCGGTACTATTACCGGATTAACAACCGTTTGTGAAGGAAATATAAATGTAAGTTACTCAATTTCTGCTGTTAATTATGCAAGTGGATATACATGGGAAATACCTGCGGGAGCCGTAATTACCTCAGGTTCATCAACAAACAATATTCTTGTAAATTATTTAGTTGGTTCTATAAGTGGTTTTGTTAAGGTAACTCCCTATAATTCATGCGGTAATGGAGTTTCTTCTCCTAATCTTACGGTTAATGTTATTCCTCAGCCCGATATTGCAAATGCCGGTGAAGATATGTTAAATATTCCTTCAGACTTCGTGGTTTTAGGAGCAAATATTCCCGTTGTTGGAACAGGTGAATGGTCAATTGTTTCAGGAATTGGAGGTTCATTCGATAATAATTCTGAAGCTAATACAGTCTTTCATGGAATTCAGGGAAATAATTATGAGCTTTCGTGGGAAATAAGCAATTCCTGTAACAGCAGTTCGGATAATGTAAACATTGGTTTTGCTCCTCCTTTTACTTGTGGCGATTCTCTTGTTGATTTTAGAGATGGACAAAAATATGCGACAGTGCAAATTGGAACACAATGCTGGATGGCTCAAAATTTAAATATTGGAATTCAGCAAATTGCATCTGAAGCTCCCTCTAATAATGGCATTATAGAAAAATATTGTTATGCAGACGACTCTGAAAACTGTGAAATTTATGGTGGACTTTACCGTTGGACAGAAATGATGCAACTTCCCGATTCTTGCGAAACTCATTCTTGTGCAGCAATTGTTTATGAACAACATCAAGGGATTTGTCCTGCCGGTTGGCATGTGCCTAGCGATGAAGAATTTATGATTCTTGAAATGGAATTAGGAATGACAGAAGCTCAGGCAAATTTAGCAAATACATGGAGAGGAGCTCTAATAGGAGATATGCTTAAACTTGGCGGTAGCACGGGCTTCGACGGACTTCTTTCGGGCCGATACTCCACTCCGGGTTCATATTCTGTAATTAGTAATTATGAATATCCACATACCAGCACCGAATATGGTGCAAATTTTGCATGGAGGAGATGTTTGCGTTCAACAAGTAACGATGTTGGCAGATGGAACACTTTTCCGAAATCTTACGGATTATCTGTTCGTTGTTTAAAAGATTATTAAAATTGAAATAAATGAAAGCAATTACCATTATTTTAACATTCATTATTTTAGCTATCTATTCTTGTAAAGAAGATAAGCCTGACAATACAAACCCCGATTCTTTTCTTGAAGAATTTGTATCGATTAATGTTGAAAACGACAGCCTTTTTTATATGGACACCACAAGAATAACAGCTTATGCAAAGGGTAAAGGCCTGAAATATACTTGGGAAACCAATAGTAATGCCCCTCTAATTCCAATTGAAGGAGTAGATTCGGCAATTTTGTTTTACGCCGACCCATGTGTAATTGCCGGACCAAAACAGATTTTTTGTACAATTTCAGCAGAAAATAGAACTGAAATGAAGGTAGATACAGTTGTAATACTTGAGTAAAAAAAATAAAATGAAAATCCTTATCTCAGCCATATTTGTTTGTTTTGTTTTTTATGGAAAAACACAATGTTTTTCCTCAACCGGCAACCCAATTGGAGGAAATGCCAATATGGGTGTTATGAATAAAAATGAACTTAGAGTAGCTTCTTTTTTCAAGCACAGCTATTCAGGAAAATATTTTCATGGTACCGAAATCTCAATAGATGAAGGTCATAATACCGCAAATTATGCTGTTTATAATTATACTTCAGTTCTTTTGGGTTATGGAATAACAGACAGATTTACAGTTGAGACCAATATAGGATATTATCTTAATAAGACCAAATATTTTAAATCGCCCATGGAAGGAAATGGGTTTAGCAATACAGAATTACTTGCTAAATATGCTTTTTACGAAAATAAAGAAAAAAGAATAGAGTTTACCGGTAAAGCCGGGATTAAAATACCTTTAAGGTCAAGTGAGCAGAAACTTCAAACAACAGGAATTGATATTTCGAAACATCCCGATGTTCAGTCTTGCTTGGGAAACTACGGTTTTATTACCCAAATTTATTTAATAAAAGAAAATAATTTCAAAGGATTAAGATACTTCTTTATTACTCAATATGAACACAATTTTTGGAGTAAAGACGAATATTTCAGATTACGTCAATACAATTTTGGAAACTCGCTAAACACATCAGTTTTTATTACTAAACACCTTCATTTACCTCCGGCTCTTTCGTTTTTATCGGAGAACTGGACAGCAATTTTACAAGTAAGGCACGAATTGAAATTTCAAAACAAAATGCGCCCACTTGAATTTTTACCAAATGGAACTTGGGAATACGGAGATTGGGATTTAGTGAAAAATTCGGGAAGCAATATTATTTTTATTTGCCCACAGATAAATTATACTATTGCAAAAAAATGGAATTTGAGTGTTATGGCTGATTTTCCTTTTTACCAGAATTATAATGGCATACAACTTGCTTCTAATTATGCGGTTGCTTTTAATATTTCAAGAGATATAAATCTTAATAAGAAAGTTGAACCTGAATTATTAAATTAGAAAAAAATGAAAAAAATGAATATCAGGATTTTATTTTTAGCTGTTATTACATTTATGTCTATACAGATTTTTTCACAACAAGTTGCAGAAATAAGTTTCGATAAAACCGAACACAATTATGGTGAAATACCAAGAAAAGCAGATGGTTTATCGGTATTTACTTTAAAAAATACAGGACAAAAACCAGTAGTTATTACTAACGTACAAACAAGTTGCGGCTGTACTGCAACAAACTGGCCTAAAGAACCAATAATGCCAGGAAAAGAGAAAACAATCGAGGTTCTTTATGATACAAAAAGACTTGGTTTTTTTTCAAAAACAATTAATGTGTACAATAATAGTAAAACTTCGCCTATTGTTTTAACAATAAAGGGAAATGTAATAAAAGAAACAAAGTGAAACAAATTGTAATTACAATCTTGATTTTTTTTATTTTTAATGGCTTAAGCCTTTCGCAAGAAATTGTGTCATGCGGAGGTGGAAGTTATTATCAGGAAACAATGTCTCTGCATTTTACATTAGGTGAACCTGTTACGGAGACTTTTACAGCCGAAAATAACAAAATAACACAGGGATTTCATCAAAGCTTTAATTTCGTTTCTTCAGTTGAAAAAATTGAAAAATGTAATAGTTTGATTATTTTTCCTAATCCTGCAGATGATATTGTATATTTTAATTTTGGAGAGAATTTTGAAAGTAATTTTACTCTTAATATTAATGATATTACTGGAAATGTTTTACTAGTTAAGAAGATTAAAACTCAAGGTGCTAATTCCACAACAAGTCTTGATATTTCTTTTTTACCCCCCGGTTTATATTTTATTGAAATTTTAGCAACAGAAAAGTTTTATTTTAAGCTTATTATTCAGTAAGAAATATAACCTACAAGTCAATCTCCTGAAAACTCATATCCAAAGTATTAACTATTAAAAGTCGTCCGCTTAGGGTTTGTCCAATTCCTGTTATTACCTTAATAGTCTCGTTTGCCATAATAGTTCCAATTATTCCCGGCAGAACACCCAAAACACCCTTATCGGACTCGTTTTCCTGCCTTTCCTTTGGTTCCTCATGAAAAATATTTCGGTACGATTTGGCATTTTTGTAATTGAAAACTGAAACATGCCCTTCGAATTGGTGAATAGCTCCATAGATATGTGGAATTTTGAACTTTGCTGTAACGTCGCTTACAAGAAACCTAGTTCCTAAATTATCGGGGCAATCAACAACTAAATCAAAATCTTTAATTATTTTTTCCGCATTACCTTCATTTAATCTTTCCACAAAACACTCTATTGCTACATCAGGATTAAGGTTTTGAAGTTTTTGTTGAGCCACTAAAGTTTTTATTTGACCTATTTCCTTTGTGAAATACAAAACTTGTCGTTGAAGATTAGTAACATCCACAAAATCATCGTCAACTATGCCGATTTTGCCCACACCTGCGGCTGCAAGATAAAGCAGAACAGGAGAACCCAATCCACCCGCTCCCACAACCAAAACTTTCGAATCTCTGAGTTTAATTTGTGCTTCCGTACCAAACCCGGGAAGAATTAGTTGTCGGTGATAACGTATTTTTTCATTTTTGCTAAGCATATTTATTTTTGCATAAAAGAATCCCAATCTTTCCAAACGGCTTCGTAGCCTGCTGATTTAATCATTTTTTCTATTTCGGCAGGACTTCTATTATCGTGAACAGAAAATTGCTCCAAAGCATGAGTGTTAAGGGCATAACCTCCGGGTTCAGTTTTAGAACCTGCCGAAATTGAAGTAATGCCTAATTTTATAACATTATCTCTAAACTTTTGGCTTTCTCTAACAGAAATTGAAAGTTCAACCTCCTCATCCAACAATCGATAAGCTGTAATTAGCTGTACAAGTTCCGAATCCGTCATTATTGAATTAGGCTGAAAACCACCGGCATGCGGTCTAAGTCGAGGAAAAGAAATGCTGTATTTAGTCTTCCAGTATTTTTTCTGCAAATATCTTAAATGCATTGCAGTAAAAAGAGAATCGGTTCTCCAGTCCTCCAGACCAATTAAGCAACCAAGGCCAATTCTGTGAATTCCTGCTCTGCCAAGTCTGTCTGGCGTATAGAGACGATATTCGAAATCGGCCTTTTTGCCTTTTGGATGATAAATATTATATCTTTTTTTGTTATAAGTTTCCTGATAAACGTAAACAGTATTCAATCCTATTTCAATCAAGTCCTTATATTCTTCTTCTTCAAGAGGTTGCACTTCAAGAGAAATTAAAGAAAAATATGGTTTAATTAGTTTCATTACCTCTTTTAAGTAAGAAAAACCTGCCTTTGAATGGTGTTCGCCGGTGACAAGCAAAATATGTTCGTAACCGTATGATTTAATTACTTCAACCTCCTTCAGGATTTCTTCGTGATTAAGGGTTATTCTATTAATCTTATTGGAATGATTGAAACCACAATAAACACAATGATTAGTGCATTCGTTAGAAAGATAAAGAGGGAGATAGAGCTGTATAGTATTTCCAAATCGTTTTCTGGTAAGCAGGTTACTAAGTCTTGCCATTTCTTCCAGATAATCTTTTGCAGCGGGACTAATTAATGCTTTAAAATCTTCAATATTACGTTTTTCATTTTTTAGAGCATTTTCAACCTGTTTAGAAGTTTTTGAATATATTTTATCCATTTCATCTTCCCAAACCAATCTATCCAAAACTTGTGAAAACATAATTTAGTCGTTTAAAAATGAAGTAAGAGGACTGCTTGCGTTGGCATGGTTAGAAACCTGAGCAAGTTTAGCCTCAAAAGCCATCCTTCCGGCCTCAACGGCCATTTTAAAGGCGATTGCCATTTGTACAGGGTTATGTGAAACCGCAATTGCTGTATTTACTAGTACTGCATCTGCACCTAGTTCCATTGCTTCGGCGGCATGACTGGGAGCGCCAATTCCGGCATCAACCACCACCGGAACATTAGATTGCTCGATAATAATTTTTAGAAAATCTCTGGTTAGCAGTCCTTTATTGCTTCCAATTGGAGAACCCAAAGGCATAACTGCAGCAGTTCCAACATCTTCCAGCCGTTTGCAAAGAACAGGGTCGGCCTGAATATAAGGCAAAACAATGAAGCCAAGTTTCACTAGTTCAATTGCAGCCTTTAGAGTCTCTTCCGGGTCTGGGAGTAAGTATTTTGGGTCGGGATGGATTTCTAATTTCAGCCAATTTGTTTCCAAAGCTTCTCTTGCAAGTTCGGCGGCAAGCACAGCCTCTTTAGCAGTTCTAACTCCTGAAGTATTTGGAAGAAGATTAAGGTGAGGATGATTTAGATGAATTAGCATATCGTCTGAATCATCTTCTAAATCTACCCTTTTTAGGGCAACAGTAACCAATTCGGAGCCTGATGCAAAAACTGCTTCTCCCATCAATTTGTTTGAGCTGAATTTACCTGTTCCTGTAAACAATCTAGACTTAAAAATCTTATTGCCTAAAATCAAATCATGCATATTAAAAATCTTTAATTTTTTCTATAAACTCTGAGGCAGATTTTTCCATATTATCTGACTTAGAAATGGCTGATGATATTGCTATTCCCCACATTCCTAAGCTTAATATTGAAGAAATATCATCAATTTCAATTCCTCCAATAGCCATTAATGGAACATCAATATTATTGGCTTTGCACAAAGTCAAAATACTTGAATAACCTTCCAAACCCAGTACCGGACTGAGATTTAGTTTTGTTTTTGTGAAGCGAAAAGGACCCAGGCCAACATAATCTACGCCTCTTTCTACGTGTAACTGAACTTCTTCAAAAGTATTAGCAGTACCTCCAATTATTGCATTTTCACCCAAAATTTTACGAGCATCGTGCGGGAGCATATCGTTTTGCCCCAGATGAACACCTGCAGCTCCTACATGACGGGCAATTTGAACATGGTCGTTAATTATTAGCATAGCACCATAACTATCGCAAATCTTTTTTACGTTAACCGCAGTAAGTAGCCAAAATTCAAAAGGTTTGTCTTTAATTCTTAGTTGAATCCACTTAACGCCGGCTCTACAGGCTTCATAAACCTGCATTTCGTGCGTTTTATTCTCAATATCCTGAGTTATAAAAAGGAATTTTTCTATTTGTTGTTTATTTGTCATAGCAGTAATGAAATCCTAGTAATAAATTATTGCTTTCTATAAATTTTTCTGTGTATTTTTTTCCGTTTCTACATGAAGTTCGGAGATTAATCATTTTTGATAGGTTACTTGCAATTGAGGCAGATAGAACACATCCGGTTCCATGTTTAGAAACGTCTTGAAATTGAGTGCCTTGTATTTTTACAACATCTTCTTTCAAAATAAGAAAATCGTCGGCATTATTCTGCGAGTGACCACCTTTAAGTAATACACTGCACAAGTCAAATTCATTAACAAGTTTCTGAATATTGTAAGGGTCGGAAGTTCCAAAAAGCAATTTCGACTCAGTAATATTTGGAGTAATAAGATAGATTTGTCTTAATACTTCAAAAAGGACATAGTTATTTATTGATTCATGAAATGTAAACCCGGCACTAGCTCCAACAACAGGATCCCAAATAATTTGAATTTTGGGATTAATTTTTTTTAAGTGAAGAATAATATCTTTCAAGCAATCAAGATTTTCTATTATTCCAAACTTAACCACATCAAAACTATGATTTTTGGCAAGTATATCTATTTGTTGTTTAATTTTGCCTGCACAAAGCCAATCTACTCCCTCAAAAATATTTTCGTTCTGAAAAGTAATTGCAGAACAAACCCCAAGTCCATAAACTTCATGGTGTTCCATTGTTTTAATATCTGATGTTATTCCGGCACCACTTGATGGGTCGAAACCTGCAATAGACAATACTTTAGGTCGGAAAGATGAAACCTTTCTTCTTATTTCTCTAAACTTTGCAATAGCAGAGTCAATGTTTTTATTTTCAAGGTAATGCGACCAAATATTTCCCAACAAAGCAATTCCGGAAATACCGGTATCCTGTAAAGTAGCAACATTAAACTCATTAATTCCGCCCAAAGCAATAATTGGATAAGGCAATTTTTCAGCTTCCAGAAAACTATGAATTTGTTCAGGAGAAATTTTTTGCTGATATCCATTTTTCGAAATACTATCGAAAACAGGACTTAACAGGAAATAATCCATGTCGTGTTCAAAAGTCTTTATTTCCTCGAGGCTATGAGCAGAAAAACTCTTATGGCATTTCATATAACTGTAATTACCAATTTTGTGTCGGGTTTTACTATTGAAATGCATACCTTTAAGTCTCATTGTTTCAACCAACTCAAAATGGTCGTAAATAATAATCCTGTCACGGTATTCTTTTGGAATTTTTTCAATGAATCTTTCAAGTTTACTCATTGAAAAATTATGCTTTCGTAAATGAAAATACTCCAAGCCCTCCTCGAACAAACGGATAAGAATTTCGTGCTCGTGTTTAAAATTTTCCGGATAGGAAATAACAACAATCTTCATTTTTTCTCTCTTATTTATTTACTATTTTATTTTACCTCATTGTTTTTCTAACAAAAATACACATTTTTTTAAAAACCTAAAAGCCAAAACCTAAAAGCTAATGGCCAAAAGCTAATGGCCAAAAGCTAAATATATATCTCTCCACCACCATCTTTAAAGGCCTGTTTTTTTTCTTCCATTTTCTTGGCCAAATCTCTAACCTCACGAGTTGATTTCATTGAGCAAAAATGTTCTCCGCACATAGAACAGAAGTGTGAAGCCTTGTAACCTTCGTCGGGCAAAGTAGCATCGTGATATTTTAGGGCTGTTTCGGAATCTAGTCCAATATGAAACTGGTCTTTCCAACGGAATTCGAATCTAGCTTTACTCATAGCATTATCGCGCATTTGAGCTCCGGGATGTCCTTTTGCCAAATCGGCAGCATGAGCAGCAAGTTTGTAAGTTATTACACCAACTTTAACATCGTCGCGATTGGGAAGGCCTAAGTGTTCCTTTGGAGTTACATAACAAAGCATTGCAGCGCCCATCCAGGCAATCATTGCACCGCCAATTGCCGAAGTAATATGGTCGTAACCCGGGGCAATATCTGTAACAAGAGGTCCGAGAGTGTAGAACGGAGCTTCTTTGCAATATTTCAACTGAAGTTCCATGTTTTCTTTAATTCCCTGCATGGGGACATGACCGGGGCCTTCAATAAGAACCTGAACATTTTTGCTCCAAGCAATATCGGTAAGTTCTCCTAAAGCTTTCAGTTCGCCATATTGGGCTCGATCGTTGGCGTCGGCAATAGATCCGGGACGAAGTCCATCGCCCAACGAAACTCCAACGTCATACTTTGCAAGTATATCGCAAATATCGGAAAAGTGAGTATATAAAAAATTCTCCTGATGATGATGAAGACACCATTTTGCCATAATTGAACCTCCTCTTGAAACAATACCTGTAGTTCTTTTTACAGTAAGAGGAATGTGTTTCCAAAGTAAACCGGCGTGAATTGTGAAATAATCAACCCCCTGTTCTGCTTGTTCTATTAGAGTATCCTTATAAATTTCCCACGATAAGTCTTCTACTTTTCCGTTTACTTTTTCCAAAGCCTGATAAAGAGGAACTGTTCCAACCGGAACAGGTGAGTTTCTAATAATCCACTCTCTGGTTTCGTGAATATTTTTTCCTGTTGAAAGATCCATAATAGTATCTGCACCCCAACGAAACGACCATACAGCCTTTTCAACTTCTTCAGCAATTGAGCTTGTAGTGGGCGAATTTCCAATATTAGCATTTATTTTTACCAGAAAATTTCTGCCAATAATCATTGGTTCCGATTCAGGATGATTTATATTGGCAGGAATTATTGCTCTTCCCTTAGCAATTTCGTCTCTTACAAATTCGGGAGTAATATGCGATTTAGGAGTATTAGCACCAAAGTTTTCCCCTGCATGTTGCTCTATAACACCATTATATTCGTCTATTAATTGATTTTCGCGTATTGAAACATATTCCATTTCAGGTGTAATAATACCTTTTTTTGCATAGGCAAATTGAGTAATATCCTTGCCTGGTTTTGCGCATAAAGGATTTTTGTTTACATGATCGAAACGAAGTTCGTCAAGAGATTTATCTTGCATACGCATTCTTCCGTATTCTGAGCTTAGGCCATTAAGCTGTTCAACATCACCTCTTTCTAAAATCCAATTTTCTCTAAGTCTGGGAAGACCTTTCTCCAACTTTATTTCAATATTGGGATCGGTATATGGTCCCGAAGTATCGTAAACAACAAGCGGCTGATTTTTCTCTACATTTCCCTCACTATCAATAGTATCCGATAATATTATTCTTCGCATTGCTACATTAATGGGAAACAATTTGCCATTCACATAAAACTTTTCAGAACCAGGAAACGGCTGAGTAGTAACCTTTTGATTAAAAACTTTGTCTTTCATTAGAAAATATTTTATCCCCCACAGACCGCCTTAATAACAATAACCTTATCCTTGTTTTTTAGTTTAAAACTGTCAATTTCTTTTTTTGGAATTACTTTGTTATTTACTGCCACAGCAATACCTTTAAGGGAAGCAAAGCTCTGTTGGCTTAATAATTCCAAGAGAGAACAGTTATCTTCAACAAAAATCAATCGGTTGTTAATAAAAACTTCCATGAGTTAAGTTTAATAAATAAAGCAGGTGATTGATTTAGACTCTTCTTCCTACGCCGGCATTATCCGAATCAGGTCAAAGGGTATAATCTCAGCCAATTTACGCTGTAATTACAGCAAGGCACCCCTGTTAATTAATTGCAAATTTAATGTATTTTTTTTTAAAAGCTTAGTTTTTTTGAAACAAATTAATTTCCAATTTTCTTAATAAACAAAACAAATTGAGCTAATATGTAATTTAACCCACCATATTTTTTTTACATTTCCTTAAAAAATTACAGAAAATTACAGGAAATAAAAAATTTATTTTACCTTTGTGTTTCATAATAAATTATAAAACATGAATAAAGGAACAGTAAAATTCTTCAACAATTCAAAAGGTTTTGGATTCATAACCCCTGAAAATGGTGGTAAAGATGTATTTGTACATAAAAATGGATTACTTGATGATATTGATGAAGGCGACAGAGTAAGCTACGAAGTAGAAGAAAGTCAAAAAGGATTAAACGCAGTAAAAGTAAGAAAAGAATAATATTTTTTAATTACATACTTTGTAAAACCTATTAAAAAAGGCTGCCTCGTTTTAGAGACAGCCTTTTTTTTTACCATATTTTTGCTCGTTTGTCTTCTGCGAGAAACATTTTGTCGGTTTCCTTAATTCCGAAAGCTTCATAAAATTCTTGCATATTTGGAAGAGGGCCGTTTACTCTAAATTCACCTAAAGAATGAGGATCTTCATTAGTTCTTTTAGCTATTTCCTCATTTGTAATATTTTGAGCCCAAACATGAGCATAAGCAAGGAAAAATCTTTGATTTTGGTCAAAACCTCCAATTTTTTCAATCATTGGATTTTTCTTTAGAGCAATTTGAAGAGCAGTGTAAGAAATGCACAAGCCGCCGAGGTCAGCAATATTTTCACCTAAAGTAAAAACTCCATTTGCAAACATTCCATCTAAAACCTCGAAACCATTAAATCTGTCGATAAGTTTTTTTGCTCTTTCATCGAATTTTGTTGCATCTTCTTTTGTCCACCAATCGTTAAGATTTCCTTCCAAATCGTATTTTCTTCCCTGATCGTCGAAGCCGTGAGTCATTTCATGTCCTATTACAACCCCAATAGCTCCATAATTAACAGCTTCATCGGCACCAAGATAGAAGAAAGGTGGTTGTAAAATAGCTGCCGGAAATACAATTTCATTCATCGACGGATCGTAATAGGCATTAACCATTTGAGGTGGCATGTGCCATTCTTCCCTATCAACCGGTTTGTTTATTTTCGAAATCATATAATCGAATTCAAAAATATTGGCTCTAAGTACATTAAGCACATAAAAATCTTTTTTCACCTCCAGTTTCGAATAATCTCGCCATTTGTCCGGGTAACCGACCTTCACATTAATTTTTTCAAGTTTCTTTAAAGCCTCTTGTTTGGTTGCTTCGCCCATCCATTCAAGGTTTTTAATTCTTTCGCCAAAAGCAATTTTCAGATTGTTAGTTAATTCAATCATTTTTTCTTTTGCTTCGGGGGGGAAATGCTTTTTAACGTAAATTTGTCCAACAGCTTCACTAAGTGCTGAGTTGGTCATGTTTACTACTCTTTTCCAACGTGGTTGTAATTCTTTGGTTCCTGAAAGCACTTTTCCATAGAAATTAAACCTTTCGTTTACAAGGGCCGAATTTAAGAATGAAGCTGTTCCTGCAATAAGGTTCCATTGCAAGTATTCTTTCCATGTTTCCACCGAAATGTCTTTGGCAAGTTTATTAATTTCCTTAAAGAAATTTGGTTGCGTAATGTTGAAATTACCCGGGTTTTCAAGTCCTATTGCTGAAAAATACTTTTTCCAATCAACAGAAGGACAGATTTTTGCAATGCCATCTAAATTTGTTTTATTGTAAGTGTTGTGGGGTTCTCTTCTTTCTTCCTTGGTCATACAAGCAGTAGCAAGACGTTTCTCGAGTTCAAAAATTCTTTCAGACGATTCTGTTGTATTTTGTAATCCTGCCAAGTCTAGCATTTTTGCAATATGTTTTTTATATTCTGCTTGAATAAGCTTCATTCTCTCGTCTTTCAGTAGATAATAATCTCTATCGGGAAGCCCCATTCCGCCTTGGGTTAGCTGAGCAATAATCATTTCAGAATTCTTGCTGTCGGCATCGGCATAAATGCTAAAAAGAGGATTCATTTCCCTTTTGTGCAAATAAGCAATTAGTTCCATTACCTGATTAAAATCTTTAATTGCATTTATTTTTTCCATTTCCGGAATTATAGGAGAAATACCATCCTTATCAATTTTTATGGTGTCCATACCAACTGCGTAGAAAGCTCCAATTTTAATAGCATTGGCGTCATTATTATTTTTGTCGTTGGCCAATTCTTCAATTAGGGTTCTTACTTGTTTCTGACCTAAATCGCTGAGTGCATCGAATGTGCCGTAACGACTCTTATCGCAGGGAACGGGATTGTTTTTCATCCATCCGCCATTGGCATACAGGTTAAAATCTTCACCCGGACTTACGGAAATATCCATGTCATCGGGATTTAGTGCGGTGTTAAGAGAATTTTTCATTTCCTTTTTTGGTTTTTCAGCGGAATCAGATTCCGTCTTTTTGTTTTGGTTGCAAGAGTAAAAGATTGTTAAACAGAGAATTGAGAGTGCTATTTGTTTTTTCATTTAATAAATTTTGGTTAATAGTTAATGAAGTCTAGTTATTATGTGTTTAAAGAAAAAAAATCATTATTAATTTAGAATTTTTGATGCTATAAAATTACAAGAAAAAACTTTGAAATATCAATCTTTATATATGTTTTTTTAACTTTGCAGCGAGCAGGTCGTTCTATCGCTTCGTTTTTTACGAAGAGGAAAGTCCGGACAACAAAGGGCACCATACTTCCTAACGGGAAGGCGGTTGAAAAGCTGCAGTAACGTAACAGAAAATAACTACCGTGCTTGCGCGGAAAAGGTGAAAAGGTGAGGTAAGAGCTCACCGGTTTTGTTGGCAACAGCAAAAGCCGTACGTCTTATGGGTTGCAAGGCTATGTATATCGACATTCCGGTTTGCCGGATAAGGACTGCCCGTCTGAGTCGAGGGGTAAGCCGCAAGAACTTTTTGGTGACAAAAAGTCTAGATAAATGATAGAAACCAATTTTGGTACAGAATCCGGCTTACAGGCCTGCTTATTTTTTTTAACAAATAATTATGAGTTTTTTTTCTCATCAAATTTGATTATAGCTTAAGTATGTGTTAATTTGCCTAAAATTACTTAAGCAACATTAATAAAATGAACTTTTCTGAAATACTATTCGACCATGTTTCTTCTGCTATTGTTGTGGTAGATAGGTCGTTGTTAATAAAAAAATGTAATAAAAAGTTTCAGGAGCTTTTTGGCATTAAAGTGGATTTTATTAATCAACCACTTGGAAATACTATGGGCTGTTTTACCAAGAAACTACTGCCAACAAAATGTGGAGACGATGAAAAATGTCTTACTTGTAAAATTAAAGATTCTATTAATGAGGTATATAATAAAAATAATAGCTCTCCGGTTTTTCTTTTTACAGAACAATTTATTGTAGATGGAGAGCCTAAAAAGTATCATTTGAATATTAGAACAAAGTATTTAGATTATGAATCGGGTTATTATGCCATGATTATTATGGACGATGTTAGTGAACTGGAAGAAAAGCGAATTCATACAGAAATGCTTAACAGTAAACTTAGGGAAATGATTCGTAAAAAAAACGAGTTTTTAGGTATTGCAGCTCATGATCTTAGGAATCCATTAAGTCTTATTCAATCTGCCACTAATTATATAATAGACAGAAAGGAATCTGTTGACCCGGAGACTTACAAGAAATTAATGGAATCAATACTTCAAACAAGTCAATTCTCTTTAGAACTTGTTAATGAATTACTTGATGTTTCGGCAATAGAGACAGGTAAAATTTCTCTAAATCTTAAATCCGAGGATTATAATAAGCTTGTTTACGATTGTGTTGAGCAAAATAGAAATGCGGCTTATAATAAGGGTATTTCTATTGATATTATCAGAAGCGATAGAGTAGAAAATGTTTTGATAGATAGAAATAAAATTTTTCAGGTGCTTTCAAATCTTTTATCTAATGCAATAAAATATTCTTTTCCTTTTAAACAAATTGAGATAGAGGTAATTAATGATGGTGAATATGTGCTAACAAAGGTTAGGGATGAGGGGCAGGGTATTCCTGAAGCTGAACAGGAAAGTATTTTTGAGGCTTTTAAGAAGTCAAGTGTAATGTCAACCGGAGGTGAAAAAAGTACAGGATTAGGTTTGTCCATTGTAAAGGAATTCGTAAAAGAACATGGAGGAAAAATAGAATTAAAAAGTAGCCCCGGTTTAGGTTCTGAATTTATTTTTTCACTTCCTTACAAAAAGTAATAAATTAACTAACTTTTTTTTACTACTCATTTATTTTTGTACTTTAGCGATATATTTGTAAACCAATTAAAAACAGTTAATATGAAAAAGAATTACATTTTGATTTTTTCGTTTTTTATTGCTTCTTTTTTCGTAATAAGCTCATGTAGTGATGAAAAGAAGGCTGATGAAAAAACTAAAAATAGTGAAAAGACAGAAAAGACAGATCAAAAAGAAGAAATAGTTGATGAAACTATGAGTATAGAAGCTATTGCGGAGAAAAGAGCGATTTTAGATTGCCAGTTTAAAAATCTTTCCAAACAAATAGAATCTATTGAAGATGGTGATGAAAAGGCTAAGTTGCAGGAAGATTTGGCAGGAATAGGAGAGGAGATAAATATTCTTAATATTGAGTTCGATAAATACGATGGTAATCAGGAGGATATGGAGCTACATCAAAAAATTTACAAAGAAAAAATGCTTGATTGTGTTGAATAAGAAAGGGGGTTTTAACCCCTTTTTTTATTTTAAGTCTTCCATTGGAAACCTTTCATATTTAGAGAAGAAAAAATTGCATTCATTTATGGCGTTTTCATCGCTGTCGGAACCGTGAACTGCATTTTTTTCGAGCGATTCTGCAAAAAGCCTTCTAATTGTACCTTCTTCTGCTTCAATAGGGTTTGTTGCGCCAATAAGTTTTCTATAATCTTCAACAGCATTTTCTTTTTCAAGTATTGCTGCAACAACAGGACCTGAAGTCATAAATTCAACAAGACTTTCATAAAAAGGTTTCCCTTTATGTACAGAATAAAACTCTCTGGCTTCTTTTTGTGTTAGCCAAATATATTTCATTGCTGCAATATGAAATTTCTTTTCGTTAATCATAGCCAAAATAGGACCAATGAATTCATTCCTTACAGCACCGGGTTTTATCATTGTAAAAGTAAATCTTCCAGGCATAATAAATTAATTTTAAATTATTTAACTATTTTACTGTCCACATGCATCTCTGAGGAGAAACAATTAATTCTTCAGTTTTCAATTGCTTCATAGCTTTGTCAACCTCAGCTTTTTCTAAGCCGCTTTTTTCCGCTATTTCTCCTGCTTTTAATGGTTTGGACGATTTTTTCAAAACCTCAAGAACTTTTTGTTTTGTATCCATATAAGTATTTGTTGGTTAATAACACAAATATACAATTATTGGGAAGTAATGCAAAAATCAATTTGGCAAATTGTTAATAAGCCTTATAGTTAAATTTTCTATAAGTATTTCACTAGTGTCCACTAAAAATTAAAAGATAATTGTGCCTCAAAATTGTTGTCTAAATTATTTTCAGATATTTCATCATCATGGTT
>JAFGXD010000106.1 GCA_016936815.1 Bacteroidales bacterium | reverse complement strand
TATGATGTTAATATAGATAATAATAATGATATTTTAATAATTGGTAGTTTCAAAGAAACAGTTGATTTTGACCCTTCCGAAGGCACATATTATTTATATGGTTCGGGATTTACTGCTAATACGTTTGTTGGTAAATATTCTACTTTAGGCTCAATTATTTGGGCATTCAGTATTAGTACTAATTCAAACCCAAACATCGGTTATTCTGTTAGTTCTGATATTAGCAACAATATTTTTATTGGAGGTTATTTTTCTGATACTGCTGATTTTGACCCTTCCGGAGCAAATTATTTGATACCTGCAAACAACCCTCATGGATATTTTGCAGGGTATAGTACTGACAGACAATTTCAATGGGCATATAGAATAGGAGATCATACAGATTTGATTTATAGTGTTTTATCACATAATAGTTGTATCTATTTATGTGGCTATTTCGGATATGAATTTAATTTTGATTTGTTTGGAGGCGAAAACATTCTTTATACAGGCATTTACAGTTCAACAGCCTTTATTGCAAAATATTCCGGACTTACGAATGAAGAATTGGATATAAAAAATGACCTCTTTTCTGTCTTTCCCAATCCGTTTACTGAATCAATAAATATTATTGGAAAACCAATAAAAAGTGTTGAAGTTTTTTCGGTTTCAGGAATTCTAATTAATTCTTTTTCAACAAATACGGATAATAATCAGAATGTACTTAACCTATCATTTTTGAAAGAAGGTTTGTACATCTTAAAGTTAGTAGATATAAATGGAAATAGTTTAAGTAAGAAGTTAATCAAATTATAAAAAAAGTGCTATGAAGTTAAGTATTACATTATTAATGTTATTGTTTTTCTTCAATAATTATTGTCAAGAAAAAACAATTATGGATGTTCTTATCAAGAATACCAGTTATGCCGAAAAGGTATATGAAATAGAAATGGATACATCTATTATGATGAATTCTGATACTCCAACAGTAAAACGTTATTTGCGATGGAGGTCGTTTTTAGATTCAAGAATTGATAGCATTGGAACCCTTGATTCTTATCTAAATTGCTTGAAAGGCTTAGTTGGTGACACCTTATCCGCAAAATCTTCAACAAAAAGTGCATTAAACTTGTCTTTTACCCCCGAAGGACCTTTTGAAAATAATATGAATGTTCCCAATTATATTGGCAGGGCTGATTTTGTAAAACTTGATCCAGGTGATATATACAAAAAGAAAGTGTTTGTAGGCTCTAATTCAGGTGGACTCTTTAAAACTGATGATATATATGCTGACCCACCTATTTGGACGAGTCTTACCGATAATTGGAGTGGTACAGGTGCTCTTGACCTTGTTATTGATCCTACAAATAGCAATGTGTTGTATATGGCTAATTCCCTTAGAATGTGGGATCTTTATGGCCCAATTCCGGAGCATGGCTTAGGGGTTTTGAAATCTGATGATGGAGGAAATAGTTGGTATATTTTAGATTTGCCTAGTGATTTTGTTAGCATAAAAGGCGTCGAACTAGATCCTAACAATCATAGTAGAGTATTTGCTGTTTCTCCAAATAGTTTGTTAATATCAGAAAATGAAGGTGTCAGTTGGATAGAAAAACCCTTACCAACAAATCTATATACAAATTTTTATGATATTGCTGTTTCAACTCAACAAATAGGAGGTTATCCATCAGGCATATTGGTATATGGGAAAATGGGGTTGTGCTATTCTACTGATATGGGAGATACATGGATTGACTTACAACCAAAAATATCTTATTATGGAAATTTTTATACTCAAAACTATTGTCGCAATACAAATAACAAAACAAATTGGAATGTGACTGAGATGGAAAATATTATGAATTTGAATAGTGAAGAAATTTCATGCTTAGACACTTATTTTAATAATACAATCTTTTATGAGGTTATTTTCACAGAATCAGGAAAAGTTTATTTGAGAAACCCCGATATCCAATGATGTTTATGGTTTTTTTATTGCCGAGGGCGGAAAAATTCTGAAAGTTTTTGCTGATTATAAAATAGTACCCAACTATCATTTTGAATACACTATAATATCTGAAACAATACTGGGCCACGAGATTAATAAATTGATTATTTTAAATAATAATGATGTTGTGGTTGTCTGCAATGATGGATACATTTTTAAATCAGATGACTGTGGTGCTACCTGGTATTCGGAAGTCTTGACAACTGAAAACTTGTTAGATGTAAAATATAATAGCTCTTCAAAAGAATTGTATATTTCCTGTTCAAATGGAAAAGTAATTTATTTTCCAAATTTTGAAGATAATCCTTCGCTTTATACTGTAATTAATACCGGTTATTCAACAATAGATCTAAGTTTTATTGATATTCATTCGCTTTTTGAGTCATCTATTGTCTGTGCCGGGGAATCTGGAACAATAATTATTTCAAATGACAATGGAGCAAACTGGCAAATGGTAAGCTCTGGGGTAAGTGAAGATTTTGCCGGGTTCTTTCTTCGTGAGAATGAAGTATTTTTCGAAAATATGTATGGTGCTGATTATAATCCTATTGATAACAAATTCTATATTTTCTCTAAAGGAAATGGGCATATTTTTGACGGAGTAAATATTAACTGCATTAATTATAACATGGTTACTGAACCAATGGGCTATGTTTGTGAGGTTGAATTGGATGAAAATGGCAATGTTTATTTAGGCGGCATTAATTTTTATGATGGTGAAAAAGACCAGACAGCAGCTAATTTTCATGATGATGTTAGAGATATTGAATTTATCGATGAAAACAAATATTTAATGGCTAATGATGGAGGGGTTATTCTTTTTGACCAGACATTATCACCCAACCTTTATGATTGTTGGCAACATAAGTCAGGGAATTTATGTTTTTTCCAATCCACTAATTTAGGCTTTGGCCAATTCTCAAATATAGTCTTTGGTATTGGAGCATCAGACGTTGGTTGTTGGAAGTCAGATTATGGTTCAGGGATTTATCAACATTTGTTTAATGGAGGAGATGGAGGCACTGTTGAGATAAACAGTAATGGATCAGTTGGAATTGGTCAGTATGGATGTAGTCCTGTTATTCAAGAAGTAATAGGGGGTTCTCAGCTTAAATATGCAAAAAGGTTCAACACGCCAATAAAGATGCATCCAACCAATATGAATGTTGCATATATAGATGGAGGAGGGGGTGATATTTCCGGTATGCGATGGTTTACCAAAGTAGACCTTTCGGGCTCCACTCCTTCTTATGATGATTTGTTTCAAGTTTGGGGCGGATTTAGAGCAATTGAAATTAGTCCAATCAATTCTGATAGAATTGCCTTTTCTTCTTATGGTCTTAACTCATCAGGTTTTTATAATAGTTTGGTTTTTAATAAAGGAACTGAGGACTTATATGATTGGGTTGCAGTGACTGGAGGAACTGTTTTTCCGACAACACCACCGGTTGATATTAAATTCCATCCAACTGAGGAATTCAAATTTTGGGTTGTTTTTACAACATTTGAAACACAGAAAGTCTTTTTCTACAATGGAAATAATTGGAATCCTGAGAGTTTAAATAATTCTGCAAACTGGTTAAACATCACGTATAATCTGTCCGACATTCCTGAGTTAGAGCACATGTCTGTTCCGGTTAACTGTATTGAATATGATCAAAATAATGATATTTTGTTTGTGGGCACCGAATTTGGGCTTTACTATTTGCAGGATGAAACCTGGTATCTTGAGGGTGGTATGAGTGGAGGATTATTACCTAGACTTCACATTGTTGATTTAGATATTAATGAAACAACAAATGAACTATATATTGCTTCTATGGGTCGTGGTATATGGAAAACCCAACTCCAGTGTAATGGTATATTAAGCACAACAAGAATTTGGGTGAGCCAAGACTGGACAGACACCAGAACAATTTGTGGAAATCTGGATGTTGAGGAAAATGCAGAACTTGTTGCCCACAATATAAAAATGTACGATGGAACAACAATTACTGTAAAGGCAAATGCAATTTTGACACTTACGGGTGAAATTAATAATGCTAACGATGGAAGCTGGGAGGGAGAAATAATAGTTGAAGAGGATGGAACTCTTATTTTAGGTTCAGGTTCGATTGTTAGCTTGTATGGTTCGGGTAAAATTCATATTTTGTCTTGCGGTAATCTGATTTATAATGAGTGCTACATTGATCTTCAAGATAATGAAACATGCCTTGAAATTACAGGAAATTTGCATATTAATACAAATTCTTCCTTTGATTTTACCGGCAATGGCTTCCTAAAATTCTCTGCTCCCGGATCTCCAAGTCGCAATATTACTGCTGATGCTAATGCTTCTATAGTTCTTTCAGGTGCGGGTATTAACGATAAAATTTTGGAGATTACTCAGGAAAGTTTTTATGGACCTTCTTCAACTTATGGCCCTGCAAATCTGGAGTATTTTTCAGTTGATAACGGAAAAATTGAAATGGGAGCCAACTCCAGAATTCAATTTGCCACTGCAACAGAAATTGAGTTTTCAGATGTAAAAATTACTTCAAATACAGGCTCATACAATGCTCACAGAGGTCTTTACCTTTAAGGTCAGCCTAGTGTTAGTATTGATAACTGCATTTTCGAAAAAGGATATTATGGCATTTACGCTTATCTTACTTATGGAGGAGAACCTTTGCAAATTCTTAATTCCACATTTCAAAATTGTATTTATGGTTTAAAGTCGTACGACAAAAGGGTAAACTTAACAAATTGCACTTTTACCAATAACGACTACGGATGGTACGCAGAATCAATGACATTTAACAGTAATGTTGAGAGTTCAATTTTTACCTACAACGATTATGGTATTATTAATATTAATTCTGCTACAAGCGATATTACCATTTACAATTGCAATATAGATTATAATTATCAGGAAGGTGTAATTGCCATTGGAGGTTTTCTTAACACTATCTATTGTGGTTCAATTAAAGAAAATGGCAATAACGGAATTTTTCTTGCATCAGGAGCAAAACTCGATGCAAGCTCTTACTATCTAACTCCCAACGCCGGAAAAGTAAACATGAGCGGCAACATTTACTCAATATTTTGTAATAACTCAGGTATTATTTACTTAAGAAACGGAAATAATACACTTACTCCAAGTTCAACCAGTGGAATGGCTGTATATGGTACAACAACAATGAGTAGTAGAAGATCTCACGATTGCACAAACAACAAATGGAGCACAACTTTTGTTTCTCCGGTTTTTGGCACTCATTATCAGCTTTATTCAACTTTGTATGCTCCACCGAACAATGTTAATCTAACCGATAACAGCCCTGCAAATCAAAGTTGTTTTATACCTAAAAGCGGCGAATATATGTCTGATGATTCCGGCTTATTATCTAATGATGCTTTTAGCTTCTTAGGGAGTTCACATATTAACGTAAATCAAGGTCATTTTTCGAACACCCCCCTTAACTTAGCTTACCTTAATGCTTTTGGCAGCTCGGGATTTGGAACAGCCTCCGAAAACATTGAGCTTTCAATAGAAAAGTTTCACGATATTCTTGATTACACCATAATTCATTATGGCTATAAAGAAGAAATTCAATACCTTGCAAATGCATATATGAATGCCGGCTTTGGTAGGTTACTATCTAAAAACACTTCAACCGATATTTCATCTCTTAATATGCTGCTTAATATTCAGGAGAGAATTATTGATTTTGCCGCTCAAAACGATTCTGTTTTACTTTTTAATACTAGATTGTCGAAATCGAATATTTACACCTCCGCAAATATGTACAACGAAGCTCTGGAAATTCTTTACCAAATGAGTTTTCAGGAACTTGATTCATCGGCACTTGAGCTTGTAAATCGTTGGATCTGTTTGAACGAAATAGAACAAATGGCCTTTAACGGAGAAATTGAACCGGGAGATGAGGAAGAATTGCTTGCCAATTGCAGCGCCGGAGCCAAATCTTTGGCAAAAAGCAATTCTTTTCAGGGTAATAGTAATTCCAAGCTTTTAATAAGCAGCCATTCAAATCCTGCCAAGCTATCTGTTGAGCCAAATCCTTTGCGCTTAGTTTCAGAAATTTGTGTTGAAATACCTTACGAATATCAAAACGCCAGATTGCTAATTTATACTGCTGCCGGTATATTAATTTCCGCAGAAGAAATAAATGGCAAGCAATACAAACTACCAATAAAACACATCGATTATACTCCGGGCTTGTATTATGTTGTTTTAGAAATTAACGGAACTACCGCAAAAACAGAAAGATTTGTGGTGGTGGAGTAGATTTGGAAAGACTTAATATTGCAAAAAAAAGAGGCTGTCTTAGTTCTAAGGCAGCCTCTTTTGTAAATATATATTGTTTTTACATCATTCCCGGCATTCCGCCACCGCCCATTGGAGGCATTGGAGATTCTTTTTCGGGCTCTTCTGCAAGAACACACTCTGTTGTTAGGAACATACCTGCAATTGAAGCAGCATTCTCCAGGGCAACGCGAGCAACTTTGGTTGGATCGATAACGCCTGCTTCGAACATGTTTTCGTAAACATCTGTGCGGGCATTGTAACCGAAATCGCTTTTTCCTTCTTTAATTTTCTGAACAACAACAGCACCGTCTTTTCCTGAGTTTTCTACAATCATTCTAAGAGGCTCTTCAATAGCACGTTTCACAATTGCTATACCTGTTGTTTGATCGTCGTTTTCGCCTGTTAGTTTTTCCAAACCTTCAATTGCTCTAATAAATGCAACACCTCCACCGGGAATAATTCCTTCCTCAACGGCTGCTCTTGTAGCACTTAATGCATCGTTAACACGGTCTTTCTTTTCTTTCATTTCAACTTCTGTTGAAGCTCCAACGTAAAGAACAGCAACACCTCCGGCTAATTTAGCAAGACGTTCTTGTAGTTTTTCTTTATCGTAATCGGAAGTTGAATTTTCCATTTCTGCCTTAATTTGAGCTACTCTTGCATTTATTGCCTCTTTTGTTCCAACACCGTTTACAATGGTTGTGTTTTCTTTGTTTATAACAATTTTTTCACACATTCCCAACATATCAATTGTAGCACCGTCTAATTTAAGACCTTTATCTTCAGATATAACTGTTCCACCCGTTAAGATTGCAATATCTTCCAACATAGCTTTTCTTCTGTCGCCAAAGCCCGGAGCTTTTACAGCGGCAATTTTAAGAGAACCTCTTAAACGGTTTACAACCAACGTGGCAAGAGCTTCGCCTTCAACATCTTCTGCAATTATCACAAAAGGTCTTCCTTCCTGAGCAACAGGTTCCAAAACCGGAAGAAGTTCTTTCATTGAAGATACTTTCTTTTCTGTTAAAAGAATGTAAGGATTATCTATTACAGCTTCCATTTTTTCGGTATCTGTAATAAAGTATGGTGAAATGTAACCGCGGTCGAATTGCATACCTTCAACAACATCAACTGAAGTGTCGGTTCCTTTTGCTTCTTCAACGGTAATAACGCCTTCTTTGCCAACTTTTTTCATAGCTTCGGCAATTAGCTCGCCAATTGAATTATCGTTGTTTGCAGAAATTGAAGCTACTTGTTGAATTTTATCGAAATCGTCGCCAACTTCTTTCGACTGAGTTTTAAGACTGTTAATTACAGAGGTAACAGCCAAATCGATACCGCGTTTTAAATCCATTGGATTTGCACCGGCAGTAACGTTTTTAAGACCAACAGTAATAATTGACTGTGCTAAAACTGTAGCAGTAGTTGTTCCATCACCTGCATCGTCGTTGGTTTTTGAAGCAACTTCTTTAACCATTTGTGCTCCCAGATTTGCAAATTTGTCTGCAAGTTCAATTTCTTTTGCTACTGTAACTCCGTCTTTTGTAATTTGTGGGGCTCCAAATTTCTTGTCAATTACAACATTACGACCTTTTGGTCCTAATGTTACTTTTACTGCATTTGCTAAGGCATCTATACCCTCTTTAAGACTATTACGGGCATCTATGTTAAATTTAATTTCTTTTGCCATTTTTATTATTTTTTTAAGGTTTTACATTACAAAATTGCCAGAATATCGGATTGACTCATAATAAGATAATCTTCATTATCTATACTTATTTCTGTTCCTGAGTATTTTCCGTAAAGAACAACATCGCCTACTTTTACTTCCATTTCTTCGTCTTTAGTGCCATTTCCAACAGCCAACACCTTACCTTTTTGTTGTTTTTCCTTTGCTGAATCGGGAATAATAATTCCACTTGAAGTAGTGGTTTCGGCCTCCGAAGGCTTAATTAGAACTCTAGTTCCCAGTGGTTTAACTTTTACTTCTGCCATTTTTATTAACATTTAATGATTAAACAATTTATAATTTGGCTTAGCCCTTTCGAAAAATGTGCCAAAACCTGTTTTTTCATTTTTGGCAGTAAGGGGCAAAAAAAAATGTCAGTATAACTGACATACTGACATTTTTTCTAATTATTATGAATTTTAGAATTGCAATTCGTTGCCTGGTGTTTCGCCCGGTTGTTCTTCCTGAATCTGATTTACATCAAGTTGATTTACTTCCAAAGCATCAAGATTTTTTTCCTGAGTATTTGTTGTGGGTCCTCCTGTGCTAATAGTTGCACTTGCAGCAATTGAAAGAACCAAAAGAATACTTGCCAGAGTCCAGGTAGCTTTTTCCAGAAAATCGGCAGTTTTTCTAACGCCCATATTTCCGCCACCGGTAAAATTAGCAGCAAGTCCGCCGCCTTTTGAATTTTGAACCAATACAATTAGAATTAGTAGTATTGCTACAATAAAAATCAGAATGGAGATAATTGGGAACATGGTATTATTTTTTTAATTATTTGTTTTATTTTTTTATTTTTTCAATTTGGTCTGCAAAGTAAATACTTTTTTCCGGAAATTTCAAACTTAATTTCTCATAAACATTAATTGCTTTTTGAAAATGTCCTTGTTTTATAAAAATTTTTGCAAGAGTTTCAGTTACAAACTCTTCCGAATCGGTAACGCTGGCAAGGGAAATGTCTTCCTGTCTCTCGGCAACAAGTTTAGGCTTTAATTTTGGCTGATTTTGAATAAATTGGTCAATTATTTTTCTTTCATCCGGAATTTTTTCTTCAGTTTGTGAAATATTGCCCTTATTTTCTTTAAAATTTGTCAGCCAGTCTATGAAGGACATTTGGTTTAATACCTTCGATTCTTTTGGTTTTTCTTGTTCTTTTTGTTCGTTTGGTTCGTTTGTGGTTTGTTCGTTTGTTGTTTGTTGTTGTTCGTTTAGTTCGTTTAGTTCGTTTGTTGTTTGTTCGTTTGTGGTTTGTTGTTGTTCGTTTAGTTCGTTTGTGGTTTGTTCGTTTAGTTCGTTTAGTTCGTTTGTGGTTATTTCTAATTCCGGTTCAAAGGATGGTTCATTAAAAGGAATAATCTGAGTTTCTTCTACGATTTCGGCAATAGTAGAAATTTCTTCTTCTACTTGAGGTGCTTCAGCCTTAATAATTACTGTTTCAGGAATTTCAGCTTTCTTTTCCGTTTCTTTTTTTGGCAATTTCTCTCTTTCATCTTTTTGCTCCTTACGCTTTCTTAAAATTTCTTCGGCAAGGCTACCGGGTTTTCCTGAAGGATGTACACCGCTGGAGGTTCTAATTTGATTAACTTTCATTAATATCTCATCGGCGAGAGTATTAATGGTTTGTTCGTTTGTCGTTATGTCGTTTGTGGTTGTTTGTTTGTCGTTTGTTGTTAAATTGTTTGTTGTTTGTTTGTTTGTGGTTTGTGGTTGTTCGTTTGTTGTTAAATCGTTTGTGGTTTGTTCGTTTGGTTGGTTTGTGGTTTGTTGTTGGTCGTTTTGTTTGTTTGTGGTTTGTGGT
>JAFGXD010000105.1 GCA_016936815.1 Bacteroidales bacterium | reverse complement strand
TTCTTTAATGCCAATTATTATTTCTTCGTTTTTAAGTTCCCTTTTCACTATATAGACCAAAAAAAGTTAATGTGTAACCAGACAAAAATAATTCTTTTTTACTCATTGAATCCATTTTTCTCAAAATATTAATATTAACAAGGGTTTTGTGCACAAAACCGAAACCCGAACAACAAACTAAAACCAAAAACTATTTCAAACATTAACATGGTTTTCTTGTTCAAGAAAAATTTAATGACTTATCCCCGGGAACTAAATTGTAGTATTTGTTGTTTGAATAAATATAACTATTTTTGCAGTAATGAGATTCTCTTTACTAATATTAACTGCTTTACTTCTCTTGTGTGCCAAGCAAACACAATCGCAAATTGTGGTTGAAGACGACAAATACGAAGTTTTTGCAAAAGACGGAAAACTCTACAAACCATATACTAACTGGCTTACATTAGGTATCGGCAAGTCGTATATTTTCGAGAAAAGAGATTCTTTGTTTCTTGACGATACACTTTATCACACCTATAATGGTTTCGACAATTCTTTTCACCTTGGGTTTCATTTTAGAGTGAAAGATTTCTGGCTGAATTTAGGTTATCATCATTCCAGTAAGGAATTCTTCTTGTACCGTCCTCCTATTCGCATGGACGAATTTTATATTGGAGCAGGTTATTGTTTAGAAACCGAAAAATATCACATTTCAGGGTTTGTTTCTCCCTCTTATACCATTGGAAATTATTACAATCCTATTCCAAAGTTAGATAGCCTAGGTAAAATAGATAATTACTATCTTTTTACGTCTTTTAGAAAGCCGGGGGTAAACCTAAAGGTCTCATACGTTAGAAAAATATATTACGACGTTGGTATTGGATTAACAGCATACGCCTCAATTAATAGACGATATCCATCAGTTGGACTTCAGCTAAACATCTTCTTTTCAGGAGCATATAAAGGAAATTTAAACTAAAATATTTATCATGGAAAACATCAAACAGTACATTCAAGACAATAAGGAAAGATTTCTATCAGAGTTATTCGAATTTATCCGTATTCCTTCAATTAGTTCCATTGCAGCACACAAAGACGATATGGTAAAAACTGCGGAATGGCTTAAAAACAAACTACTTGAAGCCGGAGTCGACAAAGCCGAAGTAATGAAAACCGATGGAAATCCTGTTGCTTATGCCGAAAAAATTATAGACCCATGTCTGCCCACTGTTTTAGTTTACGGACACTACGATGTAATGCCTGTAGATCCAATTGAATTATGGAAATCTCCCCCATTTGAACCCGAAGTACGCGACGAAAAAATATGGGCCAGAGGAGCAGATGATGATAAAGGTCAAGGTTTTATGCATGTTAAGGCTTTCGAATTTATGGTCAAAACCAATTCCCTTCCGTGCAACGTAAAATTTATGTTCGAAGGAGAAGAAGAAGTTGGAAGTCCCAGTTTAGGCAAATTCTGCGAACAAAATAAAGAAATGCTAGAAGCTGACGTAATTCTGGTTTCCGATACAGGAATGATTGCCCCCGATATACCATCTATAACAACAGGTTTGCGTGGACTTGCTTACTGGGAAGTTGAAGTAACAGGACCAAACCGAGACTTACATTCAGGACTTTTTGGAGGAGCCGTAGCCAATCCAATAAATGTTTTGGCAAAAATGATTGCCGGAATGACTGATGAAAACGGAAGAATTACAATTCCGAAATTCTACGACGACGTTATAGAAGTTAGTCAGGAAGAAAGAACATTAATGGCAAAAGCACCATTTAACGAAGAAAATTACAAAAAAGCTATAGATGTAAAAGCTCTTTGGGGAGAAAAAGGTTTTACAACAAGCGAGAGAACAGGAATTAGACCATCTTTCGACCTTTGCGGAATTTGGGGAGGTTATACAGGCGAAGGAGCAAAAACAGTTCTGCCTTCTAAAGCTTTTGCAAAAATATCTACTCGCCTAGTACCAAATCAGAATCACGAAAAAATTGCGGTATTGTTCAAAGAATATTTCGAATCTATTGCCCCTGAGTATGTTAAGGTAAATGTTAAGGTTCTTCATGGCGGACAAGGTTATGTTTGTCCTATTGATTTCACTGCATATAAAGCTGCTGAAAAAGCTATCGAAAAAACATTTGGCAAAAAACCTGTTCCAGTACGTTCGGGAGGATCTATACCAATTATTTCAACCTTTGAGCAAATATTAGGAATAAAATCTTTATTAATGGGATTTGGATTGGAGTCTGATGCAATTCATTCACCCAATGAGAATTATCCATTGTACAATTTTTACAAAGGAATTGAAACCATTCCATATTTCTACAAGTATTTTGCAGAAATGAATAAGCACGACTGTGGTTGTTGCGGATGTAAATAACACAATAAAAGAGGCTTACTACACAGCCTCTTTTTTAATTTCATTACAAAAATGAACCAATTTGTTAATGAAAAGAATGGATGAATTTGTAGGTTTGAATCCCACAAGCCACAACAAGCCCCTACCAACTCTCACCAAATTTGTTAAATATTTGAATAGCAGAAAAATGATGTTGTACGGTTTACTGCAAATAACCGGCATTACGATTATTCAGCGGGAGATTTTTAACATTACGGCATAAATTTTGATATTATTAAAATTATTAGATATTCATTAAATTTTTATCAAAAAATATCAAATAATATGAACCTTTTTTAATTAGTCCCGTAAATTTATGAACAAAATGCAGGTAAATAAGCTAAATATTGAAAAAGAATTTAACTTTTTGCCTATATTTTTTGTTTTAAGTAAGTAATGTTAACCAATTCTAAAACAGATATTTATGAAAAAGATTTACCTTATCAACATCATTGTTTTATGCGTTATTGGGATTGGCAATGCTCAATTTGTTAATAAAATTTCCTTTAACAACGACAACCCTGATGAGAAGACTTTCATCAAAATTTCCTGTAATACACTATTTAATCAACCCAATGGAACAGTAATTTCTGATTTTATGGAAATTGAAGGAAATAGAATAAAAATTCATGCCAATTATGAGGTTTCGGAAGGAACAAAGCCAAGTCTTTCAATAGACACTTTTTCTATTGGTTTTCTGCCCTCCGGTTCTTATCGGCTAATTATTGCCGGAAGTATAAATGAGGGTGAGTCTGTTTCTTATGACACTTCATATTTTACAGTTAATGAATGTCTTACTACCGAAAACAAAGAAATAAGAAATCCTGAACTAAATATTTATCCCAATCCGGTAAGAAACGATTTATTTATAGATTACTTCTTACCCGAAATTAAAAATCTTTCGTTAATTAGAATTTTTAATATTATTGGAGAAGAAATAGACAGGCTTGAAATAACTGATAATGAAGGAAAGCAAAAGATAAATACTTCAAACTATGAACCGGGATTGTACATTTTAAAAATGACTGAAAACGGTAATGAGGTTTTTACCAGAAAATTTAAAGTTATTTAGATAATTTCAGAAGCCATTGAATAAATTAATCAAAAACTAACAAACAAAATCATTCTCTTAATTTCATTCCATCTGTTTTGTAAACCTTATTTTGCCCATCTTCAAAGTAAATAAGATAAGCTTGCACATCGGGAAGACTTTTTAGAAGTTCAACAGACTTTTCAAGTCCTAAAACCATAAAAGCGGTAGCAAAGGCATCGGCAGACATACAATCGTTTGTCATTACTGTGGCACTAAGCAAATTATGCTGCACCGGATAGCCTGTTTTGGGATTAATTGTATGCGAATACTTAACGCCGTCTTTTTCGTAAAACTGACGATAATTTCCGGAAGTAGCAAGAGATTTGTCTTTTAGAATTACTACATCTTGCTGCTCATGTATTATAGTATTGTTTTGATCAATTGGCTTATCTATTGCAACCGACCATTTTGTTCCGTTTGGCTTCTCTCCTTTCACTCTAATTTCCCCTCCTATTTCAACCAAATAGCTATTAATTCCTTTATTTTCAAGAAATTCACCAACCACATCAACAGCATAACCTTTGGCAATAGCACTTGCATCGAGCATAATTCTAGGGTCAGTTTTTATTATTTTACCATTGCCATAAGAGATTTTTTCATAACCAGTAAATAAAAGAATACTATCTATATTAATATTTTCAACAACAATGCTATCGGGATGTTTTCTTTCAGAGAAGCCAAAGTTCCATACATTTACCAAAGGCGCAACAGTCATATCGAAAGCCCCATTAGTGATTTTTGAAATCTCTTCAGCTCTTAAAAAGCACTTAATGAAGTAGTCATCAGGTTCAACATCAATATTTTTGTTAATTTTCGAAATTACAGATTCAGGGTCGTAAGTAGATAAAGACTTATTGAATCCTGCAAGTAATTCATCTATTTCCTTTTGCAGGTTTCTATTTTTTTTATCATAATACTTAATGTTGTAGAATGTTCCCAAAGCCTTTCCTGATAAGCTAATTTGCTCATTTGCTTTACTTTGGTTTTTAGAAGAATTGGAATTATTGCAGGCTGTAAAAAGAACAGAAGTCAATATCGTCAAAAAAATAAATCTTTTCATAATGAGAAAATAATAATTAACAAAAAACAATAACAAAATTAAAGACACAAAGATATTAAAATGAATATGTTTTATTAAAAAAAATATAGTCTCTCATCCCCTAAGCCTCAGTCGACTACAAGCTATATTGCATATTTTGAACAGTTTAGCATTTGGTTAAGCCATAAAAAATGCTTATTTTTGTAAAACACTACATATTGATACAAATCAAAAACCATATATTTATGATTAGGTACAACATTTACAATTCCGTAAATTCATTAGGAAAAATTGAAAAAGACAAAATTGTTGAGTTTTTATTTGAACACCTTGACCAATACGGAGATAAGAAGGAAGATATTGCAAGATGTTTAGATTATGCTGTTAAGAAAACAACATATTTACCGGATGCAGTAGCAATGGGAGGTTTTATTATTACAGCTGAAGAAGAAAAAGAGATAATAGGCTCTGTTGTAATTAACAAAACAGGTATGAAAGGATATATTCCCGAGAATATTTTAGTATATATTGCCATGCACAAAAAAGCCAGAGGAAAAGGAATTGGAAAAGCGTTAATGCAAAAGGCTATTGATTTGGCAGATGGAGATATTGCACTTCATGTTGAAAAAGACAATCCTGCAAGATTTTTATACGAAAAACTGGGGTTTACAAATCCATATTTAGAAATGAGACTTAAAAAACAATCAAAGTAATGGATAAAGAGCAAATTAACGAATTAATTTTGTTAAGGAGAAAGCTGCATTCAAATCCGGAATTATCTCATAATGAAAAGGAAACAGCAAATACAATTTTAGAATATTTCACCAAACTTTCCACCGATAAAACTTTTAGTAAGATTGGAGGAAATGGATTAGCATTTATTTTTGAAGGCAAAAAATCCGGCGAAACAATTCTTTTCAGATGCGACATGGACGGCTTACCAATAAAGGAAACAACTGATTTACCATGGAAATCAAAAAATCCGGGGATTAGTCATAAATGCGGTCACGACGGACATACAGTAATAATGTGTGGTTTGGGTAAAATGATATCAGAAAACAGACCTTTAAAAGGAAAAGCCGTTTTGGTATTTCAACCGGCTGAGGAAATCGGCGAAGGAGCAGAATTAGTAATTAAAGATTTGATTAATAATGGAGTAAAGCCCGATTTTTCTTTTGGAATGCATAACCTTCCCGGGTACAAACAAAATTCAATAATTATTAAAACAGGAGACTTTGCATCGGCATCAAAAGGATTAATAATTAAGCTCGAGGGAATTACCAGTCATGCCGCTGAACCGGAAAAAGGCATAAGTCCTTCAATGGCAGTTGCAAAACTAATCCCCCTATTGGAAAGCCTTACACGTAACAAAAAAATGTTTCGAAACAAAGTACTTGCCACCATAATTCATGTAAAAATTGGTGAAATTGCTTTTGGAACAAGTCCTTCATCGGCGGTAATAATGGTAACACTGCGAGCCTATAACAATGCAGATTTAAAAATAATGGGAAATTTATCTGAAGGATTTGTAAAAATTACTGCCAGCAAATATAAATTAAACTATTCAGTAGAATTTACAGAAGTATTTCCGGCAACCATTAACAACTCTGAATGTGTAAGAATAGTGCAAAAAGCAAGTAAAAACCTTAATTTAGAAATAATTAAGCCTGCATTTCCCTTTAAATGGTCGGAAGATTTCGGACATTTCTCATCAATTTCTCCCTCAGCATTTTTTGGTATTGGAGCAGGAGAAAATCACCCTGCCTTGCATCATCCCGATTACGATTTTCCTGACGAAACAATAGAAACAGGTGTAAAAACCTTTTTTGAAATTTATAAACAAACCTTATTATTATAATGATTACCGGTTCCTATATTGAGCTAGAAAGAGCAGCAGTAGAAACAAACTTTAAATTCCTAAAAGATCTTTATGGCGACAAAGTAAAAATATCTTCGGTTGTAAAAGCAAATGCTTACGGACACGGAATTGAAAAATATGTTCCATTAGTTGAAGAGCAAGGAATAGACCATTTCTCTGTTTTTTCTGTTGAAGAAGCCTTTTTAGTAAATAAAGTAAAAAAAGAGAATACCAGTATAATGATAATGGGTTGGATTAGCGATGATGATTTGGATTGGGTAATATCGAACAAAATAGAATTTTTTGTATTTGAATTTAGCAGATTGTTAAAAGCTATTGAAATTTCGAAGAAAACAGGTATTTCGGCAAAAATTCATCTTGAATTAGAAACAGGATTAAACCGAACAGGATTAAATCAGTTAGAACTAATAAAAGCCGCAGAATTAATTCATAAAAACAAAGAAAGCCTTAATGTTTACGGTATATGCACCCATCTTGCAGGAGCCGAAAGTATTGCTAATTATCACAGAATACAAAAGCAATTAAGAAAATTCAACAGATTAATAAATATTAGAATTGTTTCTGAATTAAAAGCAAAATACAAGCATTCTGCATGCTCAGCAGCCTCCATTGCCTATCCAAAATCAAGAATGGATCTAATTAGAGTAGGAATAATGCAATTTGGCTTTTGGTCTAGCAAAGAGACTTATATTCAATATCTTTCAAGAAATAAAAACAACCATAATCCACTAAAAAGAGTTATTAGCTGGAAAAGCTATATAATGAGTATTAAAAAAGTTAAACAAGGCGAGTTTATTAGCTACGGAACAACATATTTGGCTCAGGAAGACAAAATCATTGGAATTGTACCGGTAGGATATTCAAGTGGCTATAAGCGATCGTTAAGCAATCAGGGAAGAGTTTTAGTTAGCGGACAAAGAGTGGGCGTAATAGGTTTAGTAAATATGAATATGATAATTATTGACCTATCTAACCTTCCAGATTCAAAAATTGGAGACGAAGTTGTATTAATTGGTCGTCAGGGAGAGCTTTCAATTTCAGTAAATTCATTCACCGAAATATCACAACAAATTAATTACGAAGTACTTGCAAGCCTTCCCGCCAGTATTCCAAGAAAAATAATTTAACCATGGCATATTTAGAAATTTACAAAGACAAACTAGAACATAATTTTCTGTTCTTAGACAAATTATTTAGTCAGAATAATATAAGTTGGGGTGTAGTATCTAAAATATTATGTGGAAACAAAACATATTTGAGACTACTGAAAGATTTAGGAATTAGAGAGTTTCACGACTCCAGACTTAGCAACCTAAGAGCCATTAAGAGACTCGACAATGAAATTACTACCGTATATATTAAGCCGCCGGCAAAAAGAATAATACCGAGTTTGGTGAAGTATGCCGACATAAGTTTCAACACCCAGTTGGAGACAATTAAACTCATTTCCTTTGAGGCAGGAAGGCAAAACAAGACTCATAAAATAATAATAATGATTGAAATGGGTGATTTGCGAGAAGGTGTTATGGGCGAAAATCTGGTTGATTTTTATTCAAATGTTTTTGAATTGCCTAATATTGAAATAATTGGCTTAGGCACAAATCTCAACTGTTTAAACGGAATAATGCCTACAGTAGACAAAATGATACAATTAAGTCTGTACAAACAATTGATTGAAGCTAATTTTAAGAAGAAAATCCCGTGGATATCAGGAGGTTCATCGGTAACAATTCCAATGTTATTAAAAAGAATGATTCCCAAACCAATTAATCATTTTAGAATTGGCGAAACACTATTTTTTGGAAATAACCTAATCACCGGAAAGCCTTTAAAAGGAATGAAACAAGGAGTATTTAAGCTGTTTGCAGAAATAATTGAATTATCGGAAAAACCCCTTGTTCCTATTGGAGAAATTGGAACAAATGTAGCCGGAGAATCACCTGAAATAAATGAAAATGAATATGGTAAAACCAGTTGCAGGGCAATTTTGGATATAGGATTATTAGATATTAACACAAACCACCTTTTTCCTTCAAAACCAGGCCTAAAATTCTCAGGAGCCAGTAGCGATATGTTAGTACTGGATTTGGGTAATAACAGACATAATTACAAAGTTGGAGACCTTATTTCATTCGATTTAAGCTATATGGGAGCACTTTCGGTCTTAAATTCAGATTATATTGGAAAGACTGTTAAATAACTATCTTTCAGGTTCCTGAAGTTTCTTTCCGCAATTTTTCTAAACGTATAGAAAAACATCGTTGCTCTTACCAATATCAGGAATACTATCGACTATAGCTACAACAACACTTGTAAGAATAACCCAAAGAAGTACTACATCGAAATATCTTTCGGCTTTGGTATCCGATTCAAAAATTGTTTTATATAGATTTTATTTATTAAACATCAAAAAAAATAAAAGACGAATATACAAATATCCATCAATTTTTGTTTCTTTGCGTAGTTTTTTAATTTATAATTAATGTTTGTTCATTCCATATCTCACTACATTCCTACCAAAGTTTTAGATAATGCCTATTTTTCTGAACTTACCGGCTTAAGCAACGAAGAATTGTTTAAAAAATCGGGAATTATTACCAGAAGAGTTGTAAATGAAGGTGAAAATACCAATACAATGGCCTTGGAAGCTGTTGCAAATGCTTTTGAAAAATCGCCTATTCCGGCAAACGAAATCAATTTAATTGTTGGCGGCACTTACTCTCCTTACGATACTGTAGGTACACTTGCGCATATAGTTCAGGAAAAATACAAAATAGATAAAGCAAAAGTTGTAAGTGTTTCCTCGGCATGCTCCACTTTTATTAATGCAATGGAACTTGTTCAGGGATATTTTGCCATGAACAAAGCCTCCAAAGCAATTGTGGTAGTTTCGGAACATAATTCGGCCTACTACAACGAAAAAAACCCTATTTCAGGACATCTTTGGGGCGATGGAGCTGCAGCATTAATTGTTTCCAAAAACCGAATTTCTGAAAATGATTTGCAAGTAATCGACATATATACAGAAGGTTTAGGTCATATAGGAAAGGGTCCTGAAGGTGTTTACTTGAGACCTTTCGATGGTGGAATTCAAATGCCGGATGGTAGAAATGTGTTTATTCATGCCAGCAAATACATGTCGCAAATAACCAAAGATATTTTGGAGAAAAATGGCTATTCGTTAAACGATTTAACTTTTTTGGTACCACATCAGGCAAATATTAGAATTATTGAAACAGTAGCCAATATTTTGGAATTGAAAAGAGAACAAACCCTCATAAATATTACTGAATTAGGAAATACCGGTTGCGCATCGTCGGCAATTGCACTTTCCCAGAATACAGAAAAATACAAATCTGGAAACATAATGGTTGCTACAGTTTTCGGCGGAGGATATTCCTGCGGCGCAATGTTGCTAAAGAAAATCTAAAATGATTATTAAATCAGCAAAGTTTGTAATAAGCAATACAGACTTAAAAAAATGCCCTACTCCTAACAAGCATGAATATGCTTTTATTGGTAGGTCAAACGTTGGTAAATCTAGTTTAATTAACATGATTACTAACCGTAAAAAACTTGCCAAGACCTCTGCAACTCCGGGTAAGACACAATTAATCAATCACTTTATTATAAATAACGAATGGTATTTAGTCGATTTACCCGGGTATGGTTATGCAAAAGTTTCAAAAGAAAAAAGAAATAAATGGCAGGGTTTTATAACAGATTACCTTCTTAAAAGGGAAAATTTATTCTTAACTTTTGTATTAATCGACAGCCGATTAGAACCACAAAAGATAGATTTAGAATTTATGGAATGGCTTGGAGTTAACCAGATTGCATTTTGTATTATTTTTACCAAAGCCGATAAATTAACATCTTCAAAACTTGAGTCTAACATTGAAAACTACAAAACAGAATTACTAAAAACATGGGAGGAACTACCTGTATATTTTATTAGTTCAGCAGAAACCGGATTAGGTAAAGATAACATTCTCAATTATATAGAAGAAACTAACAAATTGTTGATAGAATAGAAAAAAAAACTAGATAGTTTAAAATCTTATTTTATAGATTTGTGAAAAAATTGTTAACTTAAATATTTACAAAAATGCCGGCAGCAAAAACACCAATCAAATTCTTTTCGGGTTCAGCATCCAGAATATTGGCAGAGAAAATCACAAAGTCTTATGGAGTAGAACTTGGTAAAACTTCAATATTAAGA
>JAFGXD010000104.1 GCA_016936815.1 Bacteroidales bacterium | reverse complement strand
TTTGAATGGGTGGTGTATCCGGAAGGAAATGGAAATAGTGTAGGATTAACAATTACCATAGATGATGAAGGTTATCTCTATACTGCCGGAAAATTTTCCGACACAATAAATTTTGGAGGTTATGAATTAATAAAATCACAGGAACATGAATGTCTTGAAGATAATTATTTTGGGAAATTCGATTCTAACGGCCAGGTTGTTTGGATTAAATCAATTCCAAGATGTTGGTGGGAAAACCCAAAAGTATTGTACGACAACAACGAACATATTTACCTTTGTGGGTATTTTACTGAAGAACTGGATTTAGAAGATACGGTTTTAACTACCCTGCCAATTATTGATCCCCCATATACATACTATACCACAGATTTATTTATTACAAAATTTACAAAAGATGGAAACCTTGTTTGGGTCAGACAAATATCTAATACCGACCCTATTGAAGGTGTGTGGTCTTTTACTTTAGGTTTCAATGCAGATTGTGATATGGAAGGTAACCTTTATTTACAAGGAAGATACGACGGTTTTATTACTTATGAGCCCGATTATTCTTTTCCTGTTTCAAATAATACAAACTATCTACTCAAAATTAGTCCCGAAGGCGAATTATTGTGGAATTCTTTAAATCCGCAAATAAGAATTTGGGATATTGCTTGTGATAACAATAACGATGTTTACTTAACCGGTGTAAAGGAGTCCCTTGCCCCGGAAGACACATTATTTTTTGCAAATGACACAATTACTGATAGAGGTATCTTGCTTAAACAAAATAGTGATGGAAACGAATTATGGGGAAAAGTTTTGCCGGGAGGGGGGATGGGACATAAACTAAGTTTTAATAAGAACAACAATATTTATTCAACTGTATATTACAATGATACAGCCAATTATTTGACAACTACTTTTTATCCAAATGAAATGTGGCTAAATAAATTCAACCTTCTAGGTGAAATAATCTGGACTAGAAAAATTATTAATCATTCGAAAATTGTTTCAAATAGCAAAAGCGTCTTTATTGGCAGTGATTTTTCAGATACAACAATAATAGGAAATGATACTTTAATACCTTTAAATAATAGTCCTGATATTTATATTTTGAAAATAAACTCAGAAGGAGAGTACCAATGGACTAAAACAGCAGGTGGAACTTCCTCAGATGTCGCTTTTGATTTGGTAATTGATAACAAAGAAAATGTATTTTTTACCGGCTGGATTAACAATAATGTATGGTTTGATGATATCAATATAAGCAGCATTGGCAGTTCAACATATATTGCTAAAATTGATACTGTTTTAGTTACAAAAACCAATCTATTATTATATAAAGACAAAATTCTATTATATCCCAATCCTACAAATAATCAAATTAATATTGAATTTGCAACTCAATTAGTAGGAAGCATAAACTTTTATGACCTAACAGGAAAAAAGGTTATTTCAACAAGTATTTCCGGAGAGAACAAAAAGATAATAAATGTTTCTGAATTAAAATCAGGAATGTACTTTCTTGAAATAGTAAACAAAAACACCAACGAAAACACCACATACAAGATCATCAAAAATTAAGACAAAGTTCACAGAAATAAGGAGAGACATATATTTATTATTAATTAAAACTTAAAAAGGGATAGTTCGATAGTCTGATAGTTCGATGGGAGGCTCCTAGTAGCAACTGTATTTAGGGATAGTTCGATAGTCTGATAGTTCGACGGGAGACTCCTTGTAGAAGTTGTTTTTTATGAAAAAGCCTTGAAAAATTTCTATGCCTGAATCCATAATCAAACCATCAGACTATCAAACTATCAGGCTATCAAAAAAAGAGCAATCAACAAATTAACAACATAATATTATGAAATTTACATACAATTTTGAGAAACTTGAAGTTTGGAAACTTTCTAAAGATTTTGCTGTTAGTATTTACAGAAGTACTGAATCTTTTCCGGCAAGGGAGAAATATGGACTAATATCCCAACTTACACGAGCCGCAATTTCTGTTTCAAGCAATATTGCAGAAGGAAATTCACGTAAATCAAACAAAGAAAAGGCGCACTTTCTTGATATAGCATATGGTTCATTAATGGAAACCGCATCCACATTGTCAATATCCAAAGATTTGGAATTTATTTCCAAAAACCAATATTCAGAATTTAGAACACAAATAGAGGCAATTTCAAACAAAATTATTGCCCTTAAAAATTACCATTTGAAGATAGTTCATTAGGAGATTGTTTAAATCAAACTATCAGACTATTCGAACCCTCAAACTATCAAACTATCGCACTATCAAACTATCGCACCCTCAAACTATCAAATTTTTGTTCTTTCAAAAAATCCTTCCTATCTTTACATAAAATTCGCTCAGCAAATGAAAAACAATCTTATAATCCTCCTACTTTCCCTGCTCCTAGCAGCAGCCAAAGCACAAACCCCCGCTCCTTCGTTTGAATGGGTGGTGTATCCGGAAGGCGAAGGATACAGCGAAGGCATATCCATTACAATTGATAACAATGGGTATATTTATTCTGTTGGTTTTTTTAATGATACCATGACATTCAATGGTAATCTGGTAGAAGAAGCTGAAGGTTTATATTTTCATAAAATGAATATTGACGGGGAATCCGTTTGGATGAAAACAATCACAAATTCCCCTATTTATGCAGAAGTTGAAATTCAATCGGACATAAATGACAATATATTCATGGTTGGGTATTTTTCACGCCAATTGGATTTGACAGACACTCTGTTGACCACAGATTCCTACTATGTTCCATGGCCACCTGATTATACTGCATACAAAATTGACATGTTTATAGCAAAATTTAATTCTGATGGAGATTTTCTCTGGGCTCGCCAAATATCCAACCCCGACCCAATGGAAGAATACTTAGGAGTATTTACCAATCATTTTAGCATTGCAACAGATGCATTGGGCAATCTTTTGTTGCAGGGTTGGTACGATAGCTATATTGTTTACCAACCGGATTATACTTTTCCTGTTACAAACTATACAAACTACCTGCTCAAAATCAGTCCCGAAGGCGAATTAGTGTGGAATTCCTTAAATCCACAAATAAGAATTTGGGATATTGCTTGTGATAACAATAACGATGTTTACTTAACCGGTGAAAAGGAGCACCTTGACCCGGAAGACACGTTGTTTTTTGCTAATGACACAATTACTAAGAGAGGGATTTTGCTTAAACAAAATAGTGATGGAAATGAATTATGGGGGAAAGTTTTGCCGGGGGAAGATGGTATCGGAGAACAGATTAGCTTTAATGGTTTCGGAAATATATTTTTAAGGGTTTTTTATCCGGATAGTGTAATTGTTTTATCAGAATTGGTATTGCCAAATAATAGTAAATTGATAAAAACGGAATTAGACGGGGTTGGAATTTGGGCAAAACCTTTTTATGGTTATGGACATCATAAAATAAAATCCAATTATAATAGCATATACATTGGAGGGCTTTTCCAAGACACATTATTTATAAATGAAGATACTATATTTTCGGTATCAAATTCACAAGATTGTTATATTTTAAAATATAATAATGAAGGTGATTATGAATGGATAAAGACTGCCGGTGGAGAATTGAGTGAAGCTTTCTTTGACATGGACATAGACCAAAAGGAGAATGTATATTTTACAGGAAGTTTTCATAACGAAACAATTTTTGACAATATTTTTATTAATACAGGAATCATTACAGGGTTTATCGCAAAGATTGATACATTGCTAATAACAAATTCCTTTAAATTATTTAGCAATAATAAAGCGAAGATATTTCCTAATCCTTGCACAGATTATTTTAATATTGAAATAAATAATATTGAAGATTTTACAATAAATATTTACAATATGTACGGGATTCGTATGAAATCGCTTGAATATAAGAATTTATT
>JAFGXD010000103.1 GCA_016936815.1 Bacteroidales bacterium | reverse complement strand
TTAAAAGAGGGTTTATCGGTTGAAATAATAATGAAATTGACTGGAATGACCAAAGAAGAAATAGAAAAGCTGAAAGAATAACAAATGCTAATCGAGCAGGCTGCCCCCTCAGAAGACTGACAGAGAGAACCTCTCACATCTATCTAGTCAGGCAATTAAACCCCATTCATCTGTATTTATAATCACAATTTAAGCAATTATCTCTGTGTACAGACAAGCCTGAACCACAATTTTTACATTTCCACTTTTCTTCTTCCGATTGTAAGAAACTTTCTAAGCCATTTTCTTTTATAAACTGAAGGTTCTCAAACATACTCATTCCGTATTTAGTGCTATAACGTTTATCTAAGGTTTCCAATCTTTTGCAAGGAAATTTAGGGCATTCAAAGCAGAATCCTGATTCAGTTTTTGCCAAATATTCGCAATTAACAACTGAACAAGTTCTACAAAAGTTGGGTTTATTTATATCGTCCTTTTTAAAACATCCGCCGCAAGGTTTTTTCTCACGAAGATGACCAATGCATAATCCGCAATTCATTCCGCAAGGGGCAATCAACTTATTGTATCTTAATTCTTTTGACATTTTTCAATTAAATGTTTATTGGTAAAGGTGTTTTTTTTGAAACAAATCAAATACTGTAATAACGGAGTTACTGGTTTCTGCAAGTTTTTGTAAAACAGGCATTTGCTTTTCAAGAATAAAGTAATCCAAATCTTTCTCATTAAACTTTTGCTTTTCCAAAAGCTGCATGTAAATTTCTTGAAGCTTACTAATAATATTCTTATCTGTTTTCATTATTATTTTGTTATTGTTTGAGTTCTATTAATCCTCAATTACAGGTTTATCTTCCTTTTTTGGTTTAAACCAGTACCTTCTAACAAGTTCGCCCCAACTGTCGAAATCTTCTCTATAAAAAAGACTAACCCCTTGTGTAGTAGGCGAATCGTAAATTAGATTATCGTTGGTTCTGGTATAAGCTTTTGCTTTCAATTTATCGGAACGGGTAATTTTCCATTCAAGTTCAAAATCTCCATCAAAGCCTGAAGTTGATTGTTGGTTGCCACCTACTCCAACATTTGAGTTTATTGAAATTCTATCGTTAAAAATTTGGGTACTAAGAGCTACCTCAACCTCGTCGCTGGAAATTTCATCGCCGGGTCTGTAATTAACGCCTATATCGAAATCGTTAGAAATTTGCGAAAGCCAATGCGAAAGTTGGTTAGAAAGCAATTCTGAAGAATTAGAACCCAAAGCCGAATTAGAACCGGATGAACTTGCAACGCCATCTTGACTTGTAGCCATAAATCTGTTAAGAACCAGAAGAGACAAAATTTGTTTATTAATAACCTCTTCAGAAGTTAGCACCATTTGCATTTTTTCCCGCATTTCTTCTCCAGATGAAGGCAAATCAATTCCAAATTTAATCTGTGGTGAGAGCAAACTACCGGTCATTTTAAGGATGCAATCAACGGGAACCCTTTGCATATAAGCAGCTGCCTCGGCTGAATCAAGAAGATTTACAAACAAATCGTAGGGTTTAGCCTTTGTTCTGTAAATTGCACTAATATCCATAAAACCATCGTAAGGGTCGCCTTTCCAAGAAATTACACCACCTTTTTCTACTCTAAATCTTTTATTTATTACGTTTTCAAGGGTAAACAAATATTCGCCATCTTCAATTACATAATCGCCAAACATATTAAAAGAACCAAGGGTTGTAATTTCCATATTCAAATTACCAACTCCTCTTCCCTTAATAATATCTCCGGCTTTTGAATCGAAGATAATTTGAATTTCAGCATCGGGGGTAACTTCCAAATCGAAATTTAGCTCTATACCGGACAAATCAACTTTATAGTCATCTTCTATAGTGAGGCTATTTCCGTCTTTATCAACAAAACTAACAAAATCGTAAGTACTTACATCTCCGGAACTTGTAAGAGGAATAAAAAGTTTTGTATTCTTCTCGGATTTTGCAGAAATATCAATTTTTGTATTTTTTGTATTTCCTGAAACAGCAATAACACCGCTGGCAAAAGCTTTTCCGTAATAAAGTGAATTATCTGCTTCACTGGTATTTAAGAACATAAAATTATTGGCAGAAAGAGTAATATTGTATTTAAAATTATTGAAAGATTTATGGGAAATCCAACCATTAATATCGGCAGTTTTTCCTTCACGGTTTAAATCCTCAGCAATCATTCGTCTTATCAAGAAGCTGTCGGTTCTAACATCAATTCTAGAATCTTTCAACAGGTAAGAAGTTTGCAAATAATCAACCAAAAAGCTAGTCTGAATTAAATCAATATGTCCTTTAAGCTGTGGGTCTGCAACATTTCCTTTCAGCCATAAGACACCATCGGTTTGCCCTTTAATTTCCGACAAGTTTCCTTCCAGATATGGGTTTAGTACTGCCAAATTAAAATCATTAATATTTATTTTAAAATCCAATTTTTCTCCCAAAGGAATATAATCTCCCTTAACTTGCAACTCCTTCTTATTGTTATTGAAAGTAAATAAATCACAAAACAGTCTTTTTTCAGAATTATCCCAATTAGTTTGAACCATTGTATGACCAATTAGTTCATTATTAAGGTAAAAATTATTGATATCAAAATTTGCTTCAAACAGTGGAGTATTGTATAAATCTGAAAGTTTAACCCTTCCATTTAAGTCACCTTTTAAATCGATTCCAAAACTATTTGTTAGCTGGTTAAAATTTTGAAGAACCAAATCATTGAAGTCAATATTCAAAGTATCGTAAGGATTTTCGGAAACACCTCCATTCAAATATAAGAATTGGAAACTATTATTAATGGCCATATTACTAATTGAAACAGAAGAAGAATCTATTAATAAATTACACTCACTTATATTCCAAACAGTATCCGCAACAGAGAAATAAGATGGCGCAAAATTCAAATCAAAAACCAGATTTTTAGTTTTAATATTTGAAAAAACTGTTGCAGCACATTCAATATTTCCCGAATAATCTAAACTATCTCTATTATTCCAAAGAAGATTAAAGTTTATTAAATCGTTGTTAATTAGCGATTTAAAATTAACATCATCCAAATGTAAATCTTTATAGACAATTTGCTGACATTCAGAATTAAAGACTAATAGACTATCGAAAGTTCTGATAGAAACGCCAAGATTCATTATTTCATAATCGCCTAAGACAATTCTACGGGATTTGGTTTTCAGAGAAATATCATCGGTAGAAGAATTAAAAGATCCTGAAATTTCGCTTCCCGGTTCAATATAAAAATCTGGATAAAAAAGACCCAATATCTTATTGGGATTATTAAAGGCAAAATCAAATGTAAAATTATTAATTTCTTCTTTCATTTCTAAAGCCCTAACGCCCAAATACGAAGGAAGATATTCTCTAATAAAAAGATTTACAGAACTAGCAAGCGAGCCAAAGGTATAATCTCCGGTTACAGTACCTGCTAATATATCCGAATTGATTAAAAAAGTCCTAATGGAATCGTTTTTTTCCGAAATAACTTTAAAGCTATCAAGCTCCATAATATCTTTAGAATTTTTATAATAAACATTTGCGAATAAAAGTTCACCAATCATATTATCAACATCGCTTCCTCTAAAATTTGCAGTTATTAGTCCTTTAGCACTAGAAAGAGAGTCGACCAATTCTAAATTAAGATTATATAAATTAGCTTTAAAAATATCAGCAGTAAAATTAAATGCAGGTATTTTTTTATTAAAGTCCATTTTTCCTGTAAAATTCATAGCAAAATTAGGATCTTCAATATCAAATTTCCCTTCAAACATTTTATTATTAAGAGTACCATCAACCGTCATTTTATTGTATTTATATCCCTTATATTCTATAAAATCTATAAGCCCATTTAATTCTCCATAAGTGGAATTTTGGTCAGAATAACCACTAATACTAGCATTTAGAGCAATATTTCCCAATTCCTTGTCGCTTATTAATAAACCAACATTAATTCCTAATGTATTTACTTTTCCTTTAAAGGAAATTTTCCCGGAAGCAGTATCCATTTTTAGACTTAAGTCGGAAGTTATATTACCTGCATCTGTTGATAATGAACCGAAAGCAACAAAATCGTTTAGCAATCCTGTAATATTTCCTGTATATTGTATTAATCCAAAATTAGCTAATTGTGGTAATAGATATTCACCGGTACCAGCATAATAAAATCTATCTAAATCGCTTTTATTTGTAGTAAGTTTATTAACATCAGCTATAAAAAAAGTTGAACCGGCATCAGGAAGACCAGTAAGAGAAATTTTGCCGTCGAAAAGAGATTTTTCACCAAATTTCAGGATTAATTTTTTTGTTCTTAAATCGGCGATTTTTCCAAGAATCTGACCGGAAAGTTCAATTCTTTCTTCATAATTTTTAAGAACAGGAGCAAAAAATGCAATATCCTTAAGTCCCACAGAGCTATAATTAAACTCAGATTTAATTTTTACCTTGTTAATAAAGTCAGCAAAATCCTCAGGTTCTTTAGCAGAAAACTCTAAATTATTGGCATAAACCATAGAATTAGGACTAAGAATTTGAAGGTTTGTAAAGCAAAAGTTATGCTTGTCAATTGCAACAAACGAACTTAGTCCATACACCTCCATGCCACATTTCTCCTTAAAAGCCAAATTTTTAAGCCGCAATCGGGTAGTATCATTATCTAGTTCCAAATTAGATACAGAGAAAGAAAGATTAGAAAACTCCAGATGGTTAAAATCCATTTTTCCTTGAGTAGTATCGGGCAAATTGGCAGTATGGTAAGTAATTCTGGCATTACGAAAAGAAATGTTACCAAAACCTATTTCCCACCCGCTATTTTTTGTTGTATCCTTTTGTTTATCGACAAATTCATCTATAATAAATTGAAAATTCATTATTTTGGAAGAATCCTGTTTTACATTTAAGTTAGCATTTTCCAACAAAATATTTCCAAATTCCAAATTTCCATCCCATATATTCAATTTCGAAATACCTGCCTTAACTTCAGGGATAAAGGCAAGGGTATCTCCATCTAAATCTTCAACATAAACATCCTCTAGATAGACTGAATTAAAAAATGAGACAGATACCCAACCAACTGAAATTTTTGCTCCGGTTTTATCGGAGAGATAATTAGCAACTTTTCCGGTAATATATGTCTGAACGGCAGGTATTTGAATAATAAAATACAGACTGATAACTAATAAAAAGAAAAACAAAACTACTTTACTAAAAATAGCAACTATTCTTCTTAGCAATTTCTTTTGCTTAGGAACTGATTTTTCTATTTTATTTTCTGTTTCCAAAAAAATATCTAACTAATTAATTAACAAGTATTAAAAAAAGCAAAATTATAAATTAATTCCACCTTTCAATAAAACACGAACCAGTAAAAATAATTACTTATTTAGAATTAATCCCTGCTATTTCTTACTTTTGTTTTTTTTAATATGAAAAAGACCATACTTGGCATAGAATCATCTTGCGACGACACATCAGCGGCTGTAATTCAGGACGGATTTCTGTTGAGCAATATTATTGCCAATCAAGATATTCATAAGAAGTATGGGGGAGTTGTACCTGAATTGGCATCGAGAGCACATCAGCAAAACATTGTTCCGGTGGTTAGAGCAGCAATAAAGGAAGCTAAGATTAACGAAAAAGAAATATCGGCAATTGCCTTTACAAGAGGACCCGGATTGTTGGGTTCTTTATTGGTTGGAACATCTTTTGCAAAAGGATTGGCATTATCTCTAAATATACCAATTATTGAAGTAAACCATCTTCAAGCCCATGTTTTATCTCACTTCATTAAAATAAAAAACAAACAAAATGAAGAGCCCAAATTTCCCTTTTTGTGTCTTTTAGTTTCAGGTGGGCACTCGCAAATTCTTCTTGTAAGAGACTTTCTTAATATGGAAGTTTTAGGTAATACCATTGACGATGCTGCAGGTGAGGCATTTGATAAATGTGCAAAAATAATTGGATTAGAGTATCCCGGAGGACCATTAATAGATAAACTGGCAAAAAGCGGTATTGAGGATAGATTTGTATTTTCGAAGCCAAAAATTAAGGGGTTTGATTATAGCTTTAGTGGGTTAAAAACCAGTTTCTTATACTTTATAAGAGATGAAATTGAGAAAAACAAGGATTTCATAGAACAAAACAAAGCAGATTTATGTGCCTCTGTACAAAAAACAATAATTGACATTTTGCTGGACAAATTAATGTTAGCACAAAAAGAAACAGGCATAATGGATATTGCAATAGCCGGTGGAGTTTCAGCTAATTCGGGTTTAAGAGACCGACTAAAGTTTGAAGCTAAAAATAGAAATTGGAATTTATTTATTCCGGCTTTTGAATTCACAACAGATAATGCCGCAATGATTGCTATTAATGGTTACCACAAGTTATTGAAAAACGATTTTGCAAGTCAAAGTATTACACCATTAGCCAGATTTAATAACGGTATATGATTAATAATTTATCAGCATAATTTTTGTAAGCAAAAGTCCTTGATTTAAAAAATATAAAGAAATAGCTATAATTTCACAAAAAGGTTTTATTTTTTGAAGAAATTACCTAATAAAAAATCTAAGATAAAAAAATACTTAAAAAACATACATCGTATTAAAAAATGTTTTAGATTTGTTAAAGAATTATGAACAACCGAAAAAAGGTTGAAGGAAAACAATTTGTACTGTTTTTTGTTATTCCCCATCGGATTTTTCTAGTTCACGTTTTTAAACCATTTATTATTTTTATTATGAACATTTTTGTTGCAAAACTTAATTACGGAACTTCGGAAGAGGTTCTAAAGAATTTATTTGAGCAATTCGGAAGAGTTGTATCAGTTAAAATTGTTATGGACAGGGACACAGGTCGTTCAAAAGGTTATGGCTTTGTTGAAATGGCAGATGAACAGGAGGGTCAAAGCGCAATTGACGGATTGAATGAATCAACACTTGACGGAAATCAGATTGTTGTTAAAAAAGCCAGACCAAAGGAAAATAATTTCCAAAGGCGTGATAACAACAACTTTAGAAAACCCAGACAGTATTAATAATACTCAAATAAAGAGGAAGCCGCTTTTTTAGCGGCTTTTTTTTATTATTTTAGTTTTACCATAAGCAATTTGCTGTCGAATTTGCCTATCTTAAACCCATATTGTAAAATGAGGAGAGTTTTTCCATCGGGACTCCAGCAATAATCCATAGCCAAATAGTGTAAATCGGAAAGTTTTTTCTTTTTTTCACCCATATTATTGAAGGTAACCCTCTTTTCTTTTCCATCTAAATTAACAAAAACCTCAGTTCTTAATCCCATCCATCCCCAGCCGGGCGACCATTTAAAAAACCTTGAAGAAATTAAACCATATTCATTTTCATTTACAGGGTTAAGCCTTAACATTTCATTCCACTGTTTTTCGCTAGCTTCAACAGGTTTCGCTGTTTTTGTTTCAAAATTGTAATAAAAAACTGCCGACGATTTTTTATGAGTATTATAATTACTTGAAAAGTAGAACCCATTACCGTCTTTGGAAAAATCGTTTGCTTCGTACCAAATTGCTCCAAAAGGCTGTATCCTAATAGTATCCTGAATAGAAAAATTATTATTTTCATCAACCACAAAATTTCCAACAACAATATACCAAGAACCAAAATTACCGGCATCTCCATCGGAAGAGTATTTTTCTCCCCACATCAACTTTTTTCCATCGTGACTAAAAACCGGATGCAGAATACCATAACCGGCAGGATTATTAGTAAGTTTAGTTTTATTACTACCATCGCTGTTCATAATCCACAAATCGAAATTTCCACCCAAAATTAACCATTCATTCATTTTAGGAGGGTTTGAAGCATGTCTGTTATTTACCTGAAATACAATATATTTACCACTAGGATGCCATGACGGATGTCCTTTGTGCTGCCATTTTTCAACCAATTCACCTGAAACAACCACACTATCCATGTCTTTTGTAAGATTTAGAGAATCAGTACCATTTGGACATATAGTATAAACATCCACTGTTTTGCCATTTGTTTTATCTAAAACGATTTTGTTGTTTGCTTTACACCAGTCAACCCTACCACCATTCTCAATGAAAGTATAAACCGTATCAATATGCTTGTTTTTTGAATTTTGCGCAAATAAAGCCATAGATACTGGCAATAGGATAATAAAAAGAGTGTTTTTCATGAGTTTGATAATAATTAAATTAGAAATTTCATCTAAATAGTTTAGATTGGTTTTAATTGAAAATGCTTTCCCAAATCCAAAAAAAACCAATTGCAATTGAAAAAAAAGCACCAATAAATCTTATTGAAACAGACAATGATTTGCTTTTTGTTGCATCGGTTTTGTAAGTTGCAAAGCCAAGAATCACAGAATAGGATATCATACTAAATAATGTTCCAATAGTAAAACCAACCAGATACATAGCAGAACCAAAATTTGTGCTAAAACCCAGAACTGGAAGCAAAAATAAAATATGTGAGAAACCTGCAACACCATGAATAACGCCAATTACACCTGCGCCGGAAATATTTTGACGCAAATCCTTTTCACTTATTTTGTGTTCGTGAATATTCCTTTTTGACTTCAATCTAATAAGCACCCAAACCCCAATTCCAATTAATAAAAAGCCTACAGATTGCTCACCATACTCACTAAGTTTTTCAACATCAAAATGTTCCTTAAAGAAGATAAAAATCATTCCAATTAGTAACATGCCTAAGGTATGACCAATTCCCCAAGAGAGACCAATAGACCAGGATTTCTTTTTCGAATCAATAGCTAAAGGAGTAACTGCTGCCAAATGATCGGGACCGGAAACCACATGTACCACACTCATTAAAAATCCAGTAAATAAAGGAATTCCAGTGTCAATTATTTCAGATAATAATATCATAATTCACCGCAAAAATAACATTTTTTAATAAATAGTGTTACTTTTTATTTGAAAAATGCGAACTAGATATCTTACAATAAGCTACTTGCCAAAGATTTGTTTCCCCTAAACAGAACAGAAAATTCTAAACCACCTTTTCCATGGCTATAGGGTCTTAATTCTGAAGTGTTAAAATCGTAACTAATTTTGTAGGTAAAATTTCTGTATTCAAGTCCTGCCTCAAAAATAAAAGCATCTTTTATTCTGTAATGCGTTCCGGCTAAAATAGTTATTTTCTGTTGCTCCATTAAGTAATGAAATCTAACTCCCGGAGTTATTTCCATTGCGTTTCTTTGTCTCATTATTAGGAACTTTGGATCTATTTTCAATACTTCCGATGTTTCAATAATTGCCCCACCATGAAAAACAAACTTAATAGGAAGTCGGGATTCTGCATTGTTCATAAACGATTCTTTCGGATTAGTACAATGATAAACAGCCAAACCTGCATAAGGATTAACATCTTTTTCATTATCTGTAGCTGTATAATTAAAACCAATACTAACTTCCGGCATAAGAATATGATTTTTTTCGAAAGCTTCTCCTGAAGGTAAATCCGGATCAAAATTTCCATCAGACCATTGATTATCGAAAGTCATAAAATCCGTTTTTGTTGATTTGTAAACGAAACCCAAATTCATTCCAACAGTCAATTTATATTTGCTGTAACCTGGTGCAGTAACTAAATAAGCACCCGATGCAATAAATGAGAAACTATTAAAATATTTAGCCGCATCATCATCAAGAATATACCCACCAACGCCCCATTTTTCATCAATTGGCATGTCGTAGGCCATGCTTGTGGTAGTGTACTTTGAGCCCAAAGCGCCCCATTGATTTCTAAACTGAGCGGCCATGTGATATTCGGCATCGGTAAACATTCCAGTGAAAGCAGGGCTAAGCAAAACAGGAGAAGCATCGTATTGGGAAAGATGTGCATCTTGAGAGTAAGATTCTGTTGCAGAGAAAAATACTGCAAATATTACAATGATTAGTGTTATTAATTTTTTCATGACTTCCAGTTTTATCTTATTATTGTTACATTACCTGTTTTGCTATATGGTTGCCCATCGGTTGTTGTGGCTTTAATTGTATAAACATACACTCCCACAGGCTGTTCCTGTCCTTTATAAGTTCCATCCCAACCGGTTTCCTGATCAAAACTTTCAAAAATCAACTGTCCCCATTTATTAAAAATTTTAAATTCCAAATTAGTAAATGGCCCACCTCTAACGTAATAAATATCGTTTATTCCATCGTCGTTTGGTGTAAATGTATTAGGTACTTTTGGAGGCAATATTTCTTCAATCCCCTCGATTACAATACTATTTCTGGCAGTATCGGTACATCCAAACTGATTAGAAATGGCAAGACTAACTTCAAAAATTCCCGAACCATAATATATATACAATGGATTTTGAATTGATGAATTACCAACTGAATCACCAAAATTCCAATCCCAACTTATTGCTCCTGTTGATTGATCAGTAAATTCAATTGTTTCCTCAACCAAAAATTCTTCCGCAGAATAAATAAACCCAGCTTGAGGTCGTTCGTAAACCTGTAAATTCTCTGATATTGTATCTATACAACCCTGAGCTGTGGTAACAACAAGACTAACAGAATAAATTCCTGAATTTGAATAAGCATGAATTGGATTCTGTTCAGAAGAATTTGTTCCATCTCCAAAAGTCCACATCCATGATTCAGCAGTACCTGAAGAATAATCGGTTAAGTCTGAAAAAGTTATGCTTTCGTTAGGACATGCATTAGATTTTCCAAAAGCTGCAATAACTTTGTCAAGGCTTAGAAGAAGCACAGCCGTATCGGAGCAATTTGCGCTATTACCTGAAATTAGTTGAACAGAGTAATTGTCGGCACTTGGATATATATTTATAGGATTTTGTTCGGCAGAAGAATTTCCGTCTCCAAAAGTCCAATTCCAAAAATTAACAGGATTACCGGCAGATGATGATGTATCTGTAAATTCAACCGAAACATTTTCACAATTGTAAGTATATGTAAATCCGGTCCGTGGTCTGCTATAAACATCTATATTATTTGTTGTTGTTGAAATACAACCAGAGTCGGAACTAACTGTTAATGTTACATCATAATTACCTGCATTAGCATAAAGATGAGAAGCATTTTGCAGATTACTGGTTTCCGAATCTCCGAAATCCCAAGTCCAAGAGCTAATGTTTCCGGTAGAAATTTCAGACTCATCGGTAAACTCAACCGCATCTTTAAAACATTCCACACTGCTCGTGAAGAGTGGTTCAGGAAGAGGGTTTACGTATATTTCTCTTGTAATTGAATATGAGCATCCAAGTGAAGATTCCAATGTAAGACTAACATCCTGTAATCCTGTGGCTGTAAATGTATAAGCAGTATCTTGAGCATGAATACCGGAGCCTCCGTTAATACTCCAAATCCAGTCATCAATTGTTCCTTCCAAAAGAATTGTATTATCAAACAATCCGGTAGAACTATTTAAGCAAGCTGTTTCATAAGTAAATCCCGGAATAAGTGGTGTTTCAAAACTAATTTCAATAGTATCTCTATCGGCTCCACAAACGCCATTTCCTGTTGAAACAAGAGTAATTATGACATTTTCAATAATGCTATCTGCCTCACTTGGAATATAAGTAACTGCCAAATCTGTGTCGTTGGGCACGAAAGTTCCCGAACCCAAAGAAGACCAAATAACCCCTTCAGCATTATTAAGAGTTGTTGCCAGGTTTATGGAAGTAGTTCCGGTACACACAACAATATCATCACCGGCATTTACCATAGGTAAAGGACTTATTGATACTATTAAAGTATCGTTACCCGGCAAGCATCCTCCATTATTGGTTGAAGTTAAAATAAGCTCCACACTTCCATTTACTGAATCGGCAGCGCTGCAAGTATAAAGGGTATTAAGCTGCAAATTATCCGGAGTAAAAGTACCTGTTCCGTTTGTTGTCCAGCTTCCGGTAGTTGACCCACCTGAAACAAATCCCGTAAGGTTAATATCCAAATTCGAGGCACAAGTTTCAATATCTTCGCCGGCATAAGCAAAAACAGCATCACCAAAAGTAATAACCATTTGGTCGTTCACTTCCAAACAATCCCCATTATTGGTAGAAGTAAGAGTTAGAGTTACTGAACCTGATGACACATCGGATGGGGAGAAATAATAATAAGCCCCCAAATCGTTTTCATCTGAGAAAGTTCCTGTTCCGGTAGTTGTCCAAACGCCTGTTGATGTTGCGCCATAAACATTTCCTAAAAGCATTGTGGAATCGGCTGATTGACAAACTTGTTGGTCATATCCGGCCCAAACAACAGGAGCAGGATCAATAAATATTCTCATTGAATCGGTTTCCGGATTGCAACCACCATTTCCGGTTGTTGTTAAAATAAGAACCACCTCACCGGAAGAAATATCGCCCGAACTAGGTACATAAGTAGCATTTAGACTTGATGGCGATGGCAAGAAAGTTCCCGAACCGGAGGTAGACCATAATCCACCAGCGGCTATTGTAACCGCACCATTTAGAATAACATCAGCATTGTTTCCGCAAACTGTTTGATCTGAGCCTGCATTTGAAGTTGGGGCAGGCGAAAAATTGACCTGTATAACATCTATTGCAAAATTGCAGGAGTTTGTAGCTGAAAGCACTAATGTTACTGATCCTGCTGCCGTATCTGCTGAACTTGGTATGTAAGTTGCATCTAGTGCTGTTGCGCTTGGAATAAATACTCCTGTTCCCGAAGTACTCCACATACCTTCAGATGCCCCTCCTGAAACAGACCCATTAAGTTCAATTTCAGCATTATTGGAGCAATAAGTCTGATCGAACCCGGCATCCACAATTCCGGCAGGTAAAATACTAAGTAATAATGAATCAATTACCACCAAACAATTACCATTATTTGTTGAAGTAAGGTACAAAGTAACTAATTGGTCGATAGAATCCTGTGCTGATGCAATGTAAGTAGCATCAAGAGTATTAACATTGGGCACAAAATTGCCTGTTCCGGTACTTGACCACTGTCCTGTAGTTGTTCCTCCATGAATAATTCCATTAAGCTCAATTTCAAGATCATCTACACAAGTAACAATATTTGCACCTGCATCAACAAAGGGAGCTGGAGTAATGGTAACAACTAACTGATCTTGAGATAAATTACAAGAAGTTGCTGTTAGAGTTAATGTAACACTGCCAACCATAGTATCTTGAGCACTAGGCACATAAGTTGCATTAAGTGCATTTACACTTGGCACAAAAACGCCTGTACCGGAGGTTGACCATGTACCACCTGTTGCGCCACCGGAAACAGTTCCTGATAGCAATACATTAGGGTTATTAGCACAAACAGTAACATCTAAACCTGCACTGGCAGTACCGGCAGGTAATATTGTTATTTCCATTGAATCTGTAACAGCAAAACAATCGTCATTATTTGTAGAAGTCAAGTACAAAGTTACAAATCCCGCAGTTGAATCAGCTGAACTACAAAGATATGCAGCGTTTAAAGCACTTGCATTAGGCACAAAACTTCCGGTTCCTGAGCTGGTCCATATTCCAGTTGAAGTTATTGGCCCTGAAACTAATCCATTCAAATTAACTAAAAGATTATCTACGCATACAGTTTGATTAGGGCCTGCATTTACATAAGGAGCAGGATCTATTATTATTTGAATTTGATCAGAAACAGCAAGACAATCGCCATTACCTGTTGATGTTAATGTTAAAGTAACCACTCCATTTTCAATTTCTGAAGGTGTTGGTGTATAATCGGTAACAAGGCTTGTATTATTAGGACTAAAAGTACCAAGGCCTCCTGACCATATTCCACCAGATGCAATGCTTACAATTCCCGAAAGGGAAATAACAGGATTATTTGCGCAAACATATTGATTTAACCCCGCATCAACAGTTGGAGCATCGGTGTAATTAATTACGACAATATCTGTAACAGAATTACAATTTCCATTTCCGGTGGAGCTAAGAGTTAGAGAAACCGAACCGGCTGCCAATTCACTTGCAGAAGGGGTATAAGTAGAGTTTAAGACAGAATTATTTGGATTAAACACCCCAAGTCCACCTGACCAGACGCCTCCGGCAGCTCCTGAAACAGAGCCATTAAGAACAACAGTTGGATTATTGGCACAAACCGTAAAATCAGTTCCCGCATTAACAACCGGTGCATCTCCAATATTAATTGTAACCTGATCAGTAACAGCGGTACAAGAACCATTGCCGGTTGAGGTAAGAATAAGGTTAACAGTTCCTGCGGCGATTTCTGCGGCCGAAGGTGTATAAACAGCGTTTAACAAAGAAGCTGATGGATTAAAAACACCGGTTCCACCCGACCAAACGCCGCCTGTTGCATAGGTAATATTTCCATTTAATGTAACCTCAGGATTATTTTCGCAGGAAGATAAATCAGTACCCGCATTAACAACAGGAGAAGGAGCAATTGAAATTGTCATTTCATCTGTTTCAGCAACACAGTCGCCATTTCCGGTAGTAGTTAGTGTAAGAGTTACCGAGCCCACAGCTATTTCTACTGCTGAAGGCAAATAACTAGAAGCTAAATCTGTACTTCCTGGAGTAAAAGTACCGTTACCTCCGGACCAAATTCCTCCTGTAGCAATTGTAACAGAGCCATTTAAACTAACCTCCGCATTATTAGCACAAACAGCCTGATCGGAGCCTGCATTAACAGTTGGAGCATTAGTAAAAGTAATTAGAACATCATCAGTGTTTGCATTACAATTTGCATTACCTGTTGAAGTAAGAGTAAGATTAACAAAACCATTTGCTATTTCTGTAGCAGATGGATAATAAACAGCATTCAGAGCATTATTGTTTGGAAGAAATATTCCCAATCCTCCTGTCCATTGTCCTCCGGTTGCAATTGAAACGGAACCGGCAAGTTGTATGGCCGAATTATTTGAACATTTAACCTGATCGGGACCTGCATTAACAACAGGTTCGGGAGCAATATTAATTGTCATTACATCGCTAACCGGTAGGCAATTGCCATTTCCGGTAGAAGTAAGAGTAAGATTAACAGTACCTGCGGAAATTTCAGCGGGACTTGGAGTATAATTAGCGCCCAGGGCAATATTAGATGGACTAAAAACACCTGCGCCATTAGACCACATACCTCCTCCTGCATTAAGAACCGAGCCTGTTAAAGTTACTTGTGGATTATTAACACAAGACTCTAGATCAGCTCCGGCATTTACAACCGGTGCGGGAGTTATTGTTATAGTCATATTATCGGTTTCGGGTAAACAGTTTCCATTACCAGTTGTTGTTAAAGTTAAACTAACTGTTCCTGTAGAAATTTCAGTGGGCGTTGGTGTATAAACGGCATTCATTGTGGTATTATTTGGTGAGAAAGCCCCTGCCCCACCCGACCATGAGCCACCGGTTGCAACAGTATATGAACCATTTAATGTAACATTTTCATTATTTGCACAAACAGTCTGATCTGTACCGGCATTTACAGTTGGTCCTCCAGTAAAGCTAAAAGTAACCGTTGATGATTCAGAATTACAAGTTCCATTTCCTGTTGAAGTTAGAGTTAGAGTAACGCTTGCGGCAGCAATTTCAGCGGCAGTTGGAGAATATGTGCCTCCCAAATCTGTATTGTCGCTAAAAACGCCTAAGCCTCCGGACCATATTCCTCCGGTTGCTCCAACTACAGAACCATTCAAGTTTATTACTGAATTATTTGCGCAATAAGTTTCGTCAGTTCCTGCGTCAACAAGCGGTGCGGAGGAAAAATTAATTGTAATATTATCGCTAACAGCCAAACAATTACCTACACCTGTTGTAGTTAAAGTAAGGGTAACTGAGTTATTTGCAATTTCTACTGCCGATGGGGTGTAAATTGTACTAAGAGCATTAACTCCGGGAGAGAATGAACCGGTTCCATTGCTCCATGTTCCTCCTGTTGCTTGAGTAACCAGTCCATTTAGGGTTACATCCGGATTGTTGGCACAAACAGTAACATCTGTACCTGCATTTGCGGTTGGAGCAGGGGTAAAAGTAATATCCATTTCGTCGGTTACAGGATCGCAATTAATATCAACTGATGTTAAAATAAGTGTAACTGTTCCTGCAGAAATCTCACCGGCTGTTGGAACATATTGTGCATTTAGAGTTGCATTATTTGGAATAAAGGAGCCGGCACCACCGGACCAATATCCACCTCCTGAAGCATTAACTATTGAACCGGCCAAAGTGATACTAACATTATTGGCGCAAATACTTTGGTCTATTCCTGCATCAACAATGGGACCGGGATTAATTGTAATTTCCATAATATCCTGTTCGGGGAAACAAATGGAGGTTGAAGTAAGCGTAAGCTCCACAGAACCATTTGTAATATCGGCAGCAGAAGGATAATACTGTGCGTTTAAATCGGTGTCGTTTGGCACGAAAACTCCGGTTCCGGAAGAAGTCCAAATTCCGGTAGTAGCACCACCTGAAACAGAACCGGCAAGTTGAGCAAATCCTGTTGAGCAAATGGTTTGATCTGAACCTGCATCAACAATTATTTCAGATACAAACTCTGAAAAATATCCATATCTACAACCGGAAGAACTTCCCCCATTAATAATACCCATTGAAAAAATATTGGAAGAATTTTCAATAACATGAACCTGATCTACAGGTATTTGTGTAGTATTGAACTGAATTTGAGCTGCTACCCAAACACCTCCTGTTCCGGGTACAGGCAGAAAGTTAGTAGGGTTAATTGTTGCCGTTCCGGGACCTGTGATAGTAAAATCGTTTTGATATCCGTCTTTTATTAAAAGATTAAGATAAAAAGCCTCAGTTGTTGACCTTACAAAACTTATTTGTTCAGAACCGGCACAATTTAGCGGAGGTAAAATGGCTTGTCCCTGTTCACAACCAAATCCTGTTACGTGAGTACAATAAACCGGCTTTGTACATTCAACCAAAGTTCTTTCCTGCCCTGTTGCTGCAGAAATTTCGTATCTAAAGGTTTCACCTGCAAACAAAACAGCCGAGGCTGTGGCATTTCCATTAATAAAAACCTCTGTATTATTTTCAGTTGCAAGAATAAAAATACTTTCATCACCTGATGGTTTGTTCAAATGTCCCTGAATAACAATATACTCTTTTCCTACAATATTAACCGGAACAATCTGATCGCCCATTAAGTCGTAACAACCGCCGCCGGGACTTTCAGAAGAATCGTCCTTTATTGTAATTGCAACAGGCTTATCAGATACAACAACAGAACCTGAAGGATGATTTACAGGAAGAGTATATCCGGCACCTGTCCAAGCACATGAATAAGTCTGTCCACGATCTAAAGTAACAGTATATTGTACTAAAGCTTCATGTCCATCAACCGGTTTTGTTGGATAAATTCTAACGGTTGTATTATCTTGAGTAGCAACTATATCGAAAGAAGCATAAGCCAAACTATCGCCAAAAGTGTGGTTATAAAATTCAACATGGTTTTGAAGAGGAATATAAAACTCATATCCTAATGCGTTTGCACCTTTAAGTGCAAAAATATCGCAGTTGTTTGTATTACTTACTTCGTAATAAGCTGAAATAGGATTTGTAGCCTCAATTAGCAATCCAGTATTTAAAATTGTATTTGTTGGTTCAGTTTCCAAATGCCCAATATTGGGTGTTAAATTAATTCTTGAAGACTGATTAGCCAGAAGATTTACAACAATAGGACTTCCCCCATTGAAAAGTGGGTTTGCAGGTTGTGAAATTGTAACAACAGCATCCTGATCTAAACATGCAAGAAGCAAATAAATTGGTTGACCCCCTGGTGAGTTATGGTCGTAAGTAACCTCTGGTGGAGCAAACCAAAATTCTGTACCGGTCTGGGATTTTATTTCAAAGGAAAGTAATAAAACTACTAGCAGGAGGAAGTAAAGTTTTTTCATAGTATAATGTTTAGTAGGAGTAACAATATTAATTAAAGTTTAAGTTCGTTGGCTTTTACGCTAATCATTAATAATTAGTTGCGATGACTGTTACCTACTTAGCACATTTAGGCTGAATAAATTAAATAGTTTGATGAAAGTATAAATAATACTGACTATTTGGCAATTTCTTTTAACAAAAGTTCTTTTAATTCAGGATTGCTGGGTCGAGGTGCTTTGTTTTTTACAATTTTCCCATCTTTACCAATTACAACATACCAAGGTATTCCAATTATTTTAAACAATGATTTAACCTCCTTAATTGTTTCGTTATCCAACAAAATGTGCTCGCCTTCTATTTTTAATCTGTTTTTGGCACTTTCCCAGTTCTTTTTCTGATCCATATAAGCTAAGTAAAGAAAAACTATTTCCTTTTCTTTAAGTTCATCATGAAGCGAAGCAGAGCTTTTCATCTCTTTCATACATGGTTTGCAATGAGAGGCCCAAAAATCTACAAGGATGACTTTGCCTTTATATTTTTCAAAAATTTCTTTTAATCGGGGGTAGTTATCAAATCCTTCGGTTACTTCCATAAGATCTGTTGGTGTATACACAGGGGTTAAGGGAAAAATATCTTTGTAAACAATTCTGAATCCTGATTGTTCTTCATTTTCAGATGTTTTACCTATAATTATTTCACCTAATATTCTCACATCTTCGTTTACAAGCGATTCAAATTTTTCTTTTTCAGTGTTACCTCTAACAGGAATTTTAGTACCATCGGAAAGTATTATTTCCCATTCCCATTTTTCAATTGGTTCCGTAACGCCTTCATTTATTGGTTGAAATGCAACTAACTTTCCAAAAACTAATGCCGTTTTTCCCTGGTTGGTCGACAGTTCAGCTTTGTTCTTAATTGACGGATAATTGTTAGGGTTTATTTCTGTTTGAGACCAGCTTATTGTGCAGTACGCAATAGTTAAAAATATAGCGAGTATTAGTTTCATAATTTGTTGTTTTCAAATTTCGTGCAAAAGGTACAGCTTTTTTTTTAAACCAAAAAAAATAGTTTATCGTTATTTGTTTTTGAAAATACGTTTTGCATCTTCTCATCTTCGCCTCATACTCTCCTTCAATCCCCCTGCCCCTTTTTCTAAGGGGGAATTGCCCGTAATGAAACTTTATCCCTTGACTCTCGACTTTCAGACCTTCCGACTTTCAGACCTTGTAGTGTTGTTCTTATACCCATAGATCTGCCAATGGGTTGAATTAAATGACCCTTTCAGGGTCGGGGTTAGGGAGACTTCAAAGACTATCCGACTATTTATTATTGGATTTTTTTCTATAAATCCAGAGTTGTTTTCCAGCAATAATTTTTGTGTTGAGCAAATCGTTCCATTCCATTAATTCAGAAACTGTTACATTATATTTTTGAGCAATAACGCCTAATGATTCGCCGGATTTTATGTCGTGCCAAAATCCGTCTGCCGGGTCGTAAACTATTACTTTTTCTAAAGCTATGAGGCTGTCGCGAGAAAAAACAAGGCTGTCTAAATTTGGTATAAGATTCAGACTGTCAATAGTTTTTGTAAAAGCGTCGGCAAGTAAATTTCCCTTAAGTCGGTAGCCTTTCCAAGTAAGATGAATTTTGTCTTTTTGCCCAATTTCAGCATTAACCCAATCAGTCATTACTTTTCGTCCACCTGCAATCCAAAACCAATCGTACATTAAGCAGTTTTTTTCTTTTGCAATTTTGTGCATTAGTTCCGAAAAAGCAACTCCCGATTTACGATTTCTGCCTTTTCTCGACATATCCATGGTTGAGGTCATTAAGATAGCTGCATCAGGAACCCATTTTCTAACCGAATCAATTATTCTACATACTTCACCTTCAAGGCTTTTAAGAATAATGTCTTTATATAAATAGTCGTTTGTTCCAAAATCAAGCACAACCAAATCGGGATTAAGGCAGGGTAATTGAACGTTTAGGAGTTTTTGGTGCAAAACAGATTGGTATCTTGAAGCTCCAACTCCAACCCCATGAACAACTACACCGGAATTATTAGGATTAACAAGCTCAAGTCCATAGATTTCGAAAAAGTTTTGATTACTGTCGGTTTTATTTATTGCGCATGAAATACTGCTTTTTATAGCCGGAATTTCAATCTCTAAATATGGTAGGCTATCTTTTTTTAATTCACTAATTATTAAAGGAATAGCAGTGGAATCAATAAATACAGTCAAATTGTAGCTTTGGGGATGAATTTTGCAATAAATTCTTAATCTGGTATTTATAGAATCAGGCAAATTTTTAAAACTCAAAGTAAAAGAAGCAGTTGAGTCGATTGTTGCAGATGCCATTCCTGTATTTCCCAGAGGGAGTTTAGGTGGCTGAATAAAACTTTTTGCAAAAATCCAATCCCCGGTATGAGTTGATTTATAATCTATTGAACTATAGGTATCGGCAGTTGAATACGGAAATAACATACCTCTTCCCCCATTTCCAAGTTTCCCTTGAAGAATTTTTCTATATTCAGAAGTTAAGACATCGGATTGCACATGAGAATCTCCAAAATGCACAATTACAAGTTTATCCTTATCAGTATTATTCCATTTTTCAACAAATTTATCAATTTCACCTCTTTGATAAAATTGAATATAGTTCATATTCAAATTAAGGAAACTATAATTCTTTTTAGGATTTGTCTGAGCATAACACAATGAAAACTGTGTTGAAATAATAATAACTATTAATAAAAATCTTCTCATTAGGCTAATCATTCAAACTATCTATTTTTATTAGTGAAATTGTATCAATTGCATTTTCCGGGCTATTGTTGTTTAATAAACTTACAGTATCTGAAGAATTAATTAGAGTAGAATCGGTTTCAATTTCAATAACCTCGCCATTAGAGTACATAAGTTTCTGTATTTTAGCAACATGAAATTTTGTATTACACATAAATACTGAATTTATAAAAATTAAATCATCTATTTCATTTTCAGCTATTAAGGTAATAATTCCCTTTTTGCAGTATCTATAATCAACTACCCAAATTTTTTCGTAATGGCTTACCAAGAAAGGAACAAAAGGATTGCCGTATGAGTTTTTTGCAACAAGAACTTTTCTACCGTTTTCCAAACCGGTTTCAATCTCCAACATAGGATAATCGCCACCCAGAAAGACATTATAAGCGCCTCCACCTGAAGCACCATGAACAAGCAAAGGAACATCTATTGTTTTTGTAAATCCGTTTCTATGAGCATGAACTTTAATTTCGCCGGGAAAAGTATAATAAACAACGCTATCAGGATTTTTTGCCAAAATAGGATCTTTAACAAGCTGATATAAAGAGCCAAGAAAGTTTTTCTTAACTTTTCTACCTAAGGAAGAAAGTTCCACAGCTTGTAATCCGGCCTTTGCACAAAAAGCTGCATAAACGTAGTAAGCTCCCAAAGCCGTCCAATGATGATCGGATCTAAAAAACAAATATTCATTTTTATGATTCCAAAGTGGAGAATAAGCGTCAACGTTTTTTATTAAAGAATTAAGGTTTTCTGCAATTACACCAATATTTTTCTTTTCTCTACCATCAAGATTTGTCATTTTCTTCGCAAGATATAAATCCGATCCGGATGGTATAATAATATTATAAATATTTACAGTTCCTTTTAGAGCTTCAGCGTATTTATTAATAACCGAGGCATAAAACTTGGCCATTCCTTCACTTCCTCCAAAAATAGTAATGGCCATTCCGTTATAAATGATTATTCCATCGTGAGAGCCTTCAATTTCGCCAACAACATCCAAAGAATCTTCAATAAAGGACATTAAAGCTGTATCTTCCTGTATCCATTCTTCAGCCTCGAAAACCTGAACATCTTTATAAATAATTGCTGAATCGGATGAAAAACCAAATTGCCTTCTAAACCAAAAAGAAAAATCAACAAAATTATCTCTAAACGGAAAATTATCTGAATAATACAAATCAATTTCAGAAGCATAAGAACCATTAAAAAGGGTTTCATAAGAAAATGCAGGCAACTTAGCAAGTTCTCTTTTTTCTGAAACCGAAAGAGTTTTTTGAGGCATAATAAAAAACAATAACCCAAATCCAAATAAAGTGAGGCTAATTAAGGCAACGTGCAAACGAGCTATTAGTTTTTTGTTTCTATTTTCGGTTTTTGTTTCCATTTTTAAAATCTAAAATATAGAAAGGGGTTATAAGAACTACCAACCAGCATTGCTGTTGAAATTAATAGCAATGAAATACTAAAAACAATAGTAAGAATTTCTAAAGTATTTTCCCTTAGCGGATTATTTTTGGAAAATCTTTTTAATAAGTCTTTTGCAAAAGGAAAAACAGGCATACATAACACAAAGGCCAGAATTAACCAAAAAACATTTTTCTGCAATACAATATACAATTCCATATTTGGTTTTCCCGAAGAATCGTCACCAAACATAAGCTTAATGTAATCTGCCATTTGATTCATATCGGTAAAATAGAACAATACCCAACCCATAACAGCAGCAAAAAGCAAATAAAAATGAGAAAAAACTCTTGGTAAAAAATTAAAAAACTTGTTTAAGAAAAGTCGTTCCAGAAGAATAAGAAGTCCAAAATACAAGCCCCAAAGAACAAAGTTCCAGTTGGCACCATGCCATAAACCTGTTAAAAACCAGACAATTATAAGGTTTCTATATCCATATTTCTTATTTCCACCTAAAGGTATATATACATAATCTCTAAAAAAAGACCCGAGAGAAATATGCCAACGCCGCCAAAATTCAGTAGCCGAACGGGAAATATATGGATATTTAAAGTTTTCATGATAATGAAAGCCAAACATCATTCCCAAACCAATTGCCATATCGGAGTAACCTGAAAAGTCGAAATAAATTTGTATAGAAAACATTATGATTCCAAACCAACTTTCAGCAGTATTAATATCTAAAACTGAGGCATCCATATATTGCTTCACAAATTCACCTGCTATATTGGCAATAATTACTTTTTTAAAAAGTCCCATATTAAACCTCATCATTCCTCTTGAAATATCCTTAATTCTATTTACTCTATGATCAATTTCATGGGCAATATGAGCGTATCTAACAATTGGGCCGGCAACTAACTGAGGATATAAACTAACATACATCAAGAATCTGTGGAATGAAGTTTCGGCTTTAATTTCACCCCTATAAACATCTATAACATAGGAAATTGTTTGAAAAGTGTAAAAAGAAATTCCAATAGGAAGAGTAAAAGCTGGTACTTCAAAATT
>JAFGXD010000102.1 GCA_016936815.1 Bacteroidales bacterium | reverse complement strand
TTAAAAGAGGGTTTATCGGTTGAAATAATAATGAAATTGACTGGAATGACCAAAGAAGAAATAGAAAAGCTGAAAGAATAACAAATGGTAACAAACGCTACTATTCTTTTAGCAAATTTCTCCATCAATAAACCTAAGGATATAATCATGTTTAACTCTGGTTTTCGGAATTTTGAAATCGAACCAAGTTTGTAAAGGCATATCGAAACCGGCACCGTGCATATAATTGTAAATTGACTTTTTAAGTCCGTAACTGAATGCATCATGAAATATTTTTGTGTTATCCTCAAATTCAATATCATTATCGGCAAAGCTAATTTCTTTCTTTTTTACACTTAGTCCGTACTTTTCCGGATTTAAGCCTATTTCACTATGTCTGGTTAATGCAAACTGATGCCAGAAGCCTGATTGTATTAAATCTAATTCGAACATTTGCCTTATCATTTCTAAACTATCTATTGTTTCCTGAACAGTTTCAGAAGGAAAACCATACATTAAGTAGGCATGTACCATAATGCCGGCATCGGTTAAATTTGCGCAAACCTGTGCAACTTGCTCTACATTAACACCTTTGTTGATTAGCTTTAATAATCTGTTGGAGGCTACTTCAAGTCCGCCTGCCACAGCAATGCAACCCGACTTTGCCAATAAATTACACAATTCGGGTGAAAAACTCTTTTCGAAACGAATATTTGTCCACCAATTAACTTGAAGATTTCTGCTAATTATTTCTTCTGCAAGTTCCTTCATTAATGCCGGTGGTGCAGCTTCATCAACAAAATGAAAACTTTTTTCACCGGTTTGATTAATAAGCGATTCCATTCTATCGGCTATTTGTTTTGCTTTTAATGGTTTATAGTTATTAATGTAGGGTAGGCTTGTATCACAAAAACTACATTTAGCCCAATAACACCCATGAGCCATTGTTAGTTTATTCCATTTACCGTCGCTCCACAAACTATGCATTGGGTTAATTATTTCTATTACAGAAATATAATCATCAAATTTTAAACCCAAATAATCAGGGCATTTTGTTTCTGCAAAACTATTTTCTTCTTTTTCAGATAAGTTATTGAAAAACACCTCATTGTTTTTAACAACAAATGTCCTTTTAAGATGTGCATCAACGGGAGCAAGCTTGTTTTTTACAGCATTAAAAACTAATTCCAGAGGAGTTTCACCATCATCTAGACAAATAAAATCGAAGTAATTAAAAACTTTTGGGTCTTTCACCGACCGCAGCTCGGTATTTACAAAACCTCCTCCCATAACGGTAGCTATTGCAGGAAAATTTTGCTTAATGTTTTTTGCACATCTAAATGCAGAATAGAGATTACCCGGAAATGGTACAGAAATACTTACCAATGATGGTTTTTCTTTATTAATTATTGAATCAAGAATACCAAGATAAATTTCATCAATAAAAGACTCGGGGTTTTCGAGTTTCTTATTAATTATTTGAAATGAATTTGCACTTCTTCCAAGTTTTTCGGCATAACGACTAAAACCGAAATCCTCATCAACAGTTTCAACAACAAAATCGGACAAGTCTTCCAAAAACAAAGTTCCATAGTGTTTCGCAAGGCTTTCTTCATCTAATTCATTTAAAAGCCATTGCATATTTTTCAATTGTTTAAATCTATTGGCTTCCGGAAGAAATCTGCGGCCGGCTATTTTTTTTGAAAGATTTGGATTTTTTCCTTGTAAGAATCCAATTACACCATCAATTGCCATGTAATATTGATGTCGGTTTTGGTAAATAAGTTTAGCATTTTTGCTTTTAATATTTTCTTGCAAATAAGCATAATGGAATAAACTTTTCAGGCCCGACTGCGAAAAAATTTCCAAAATTGTTTCCAAGCCCAAATCTATTTGAATTGAACCAATATTGCAGGAATTCAAATGAGCCTTTAGATACGCCGTTGCCGGATACGGAGTATTTAATTGAGTAAAAGGCGGTGTTATAAGTAAAATATCAGTCAAAATGCCATAAGAATATATAAAAAGCTGAAAAAAATGAATTTTGCAGCAAAATAGAAAAAATAATTCTTAATCAATTAATCCTCTTCTCTTCAATAGAGGAGTAATTTCCGGTTCTCTGCCTCTAAAAGCTTTATAAAGGTTCATTGCATCGTCTGATGCTCCTCTGCTAATAACATTATCTCTAAACGATTTTGCCGTTGCAGCATCAAATAAATCGGTTTCTTTAAAAGCCTGAAAAGCATCGGCATCTAACACTCCAGACCAAATATAGCTGTAATATCCGGCAGAATATCCACCGGAAAAAATATGAGCAAAATAAGTGCTTTTGTATCTGGAAATAATTTCAGGAATTAATCCTAATTTGTTGAGAGTTTTGTTTTCGAATTCAACTACATCAATTTTTGATTTTTCTGTTAAAATGTGATAATTCATATCCAACAAAGCTGCGGCTAAATACTCAACTGTTTCGAAACCTTGATTAAACTTGCTGCTTTGTTCCAATTTTTCAATTAACTCCATTGGTATTATTTCTCCGGTTTGGTAATGTTTAGCATACAGTTTTAGTACCTCAGGTTCTAGTGCCCAATTTTCCATTACCTGTGATGGAAGTTCAACAAAATCGCGAGAAACTGATGTTCCGGTAATTGAATAATACTTTCCTTTTGAAAGCAAGCCGTGCAAGGCATGACCAAATTCATGGAAAAGTGTAAGAGTTTCATCAAGGGTTAATAGGGAAGGAGTGTTTCCTGTTGGTTTTGAAAAGTTTCCTACTATTGAAATAACCGGTCTTACGTCTTTACCATTTTTTTCGTATTGCTCACGGAAAGATGTCATCCATGCTCCACCTCTTTTGCTTTCTCTTGGAAACCAATCCATATAAAGAATTCCCAAATGCGACCCATCGTTATCAATTACTTGGTAAACAGTTGCTTCAGGATGGTAAAGTGGCATGTTGTCAAGTTTTTTGAAGCTAATTCCATATAATTTTGTTGATACCTCAAATACCCCTTTTATTACATTTTCAAGTTGAAAATATGGTTTGAGAGCTTCTGTATCGAAATTATACTTTGCTTTTTTAACTTTTTCAGCATAATACCACCAATCCCAGGATTCTAATTTAAAATCGCCTCCTTCTTTATCAACTATGGCCTGCATTTCGGCTACTTCTTCCTTAGCATTTGGCAAGGCAGCTTTCCATAATTTGTTAAGCAATTCAAATACAGTTTCGGGGTTTTTGGCCATATTTTTTTCCAAAACAAAGGAGGCGTGATTTTTATATCCCAAAAGATTGGCTTTTTCTAATCTAAGGTTTACTATTTCATTAATAATTTCCTTATTATCGTTTTCGTTATTGTTGTTGCCTCTTGAAAAATAGGCTGTAAAAATTTGTTTTCTCAATTCACGATTTTCAGCATATTGAAGGAAAGGAAAAATACTTGGATAGTGTAGTGTAAAAATCCATTTCCCTTTCATACCATTTGCCTCAGCGGTTTCTGCTGCTGCCGAAATTAATGATTCGGGAAGTCCTGCCAAATCTTCTTTCTTTTCAATTACTAACTTATAAGAATTAGTCTCTTTAAGTAAATTCTCACCGAAATTAATTTCCAACATTCCTAGTTCTTCATTTATTTTTCTTAATCTGGTTTTATCTTCTGTCGATAAATTTGCTCCACCTCTAACAAATCTTTTATATGTTTTTTCTAACAGTTGTTGTGCATCGGTTGGTCTTTGCGATCTTTGATTGTAAACTGTCTCAACTCTTTGAAAGAGCTTTTCATTAAGATAAATATCGTCGTAGTGCGCAGAAGTAACCGGCGACATTTTCTTTGCAATTTCCTGCATTTCTTCGTTGGTAATAGTTTCATTAAGGTTTCCGAAAATGCTTTCAACTTCATGTAATAATTCTCCGCTATTATCTAAGGCTACAATAGTATTATCGAAATTAGCTTCTTCGGGATTATTTACAATTTGTTCTATTTCAGCTTTATGCTGTTTTATTGCTTCTTCATAAGCCGGAATAAAATGTTCAATCCTAATTTTCTCGAATGGAGGTACTTCAAAAGGAGTATCAAATTTTTTCAGTAGGGGATTTTCTGTTTCCATTTTTTTTGTTTTTTCCTTATCTTTATTTTTATCGTTTGAAGAAGTGCAACTTACTACAGTAGCTGC
>JAFGXD010000101.1 GCA_016936815.1 Bacteroidales bacterium | reverse complement strand
GCTTTTCATTTTTCTTCTTTTTAAGGTTAAAATTAATAAAAAACTCTAATTTTAACTTGTCTTAAAAAAACAGCCTAGTACCATACCAATTTCAGACTATCTAACCCATACTGGTTTATAATATTTATGATTTTACTAATACAGCTCTACTAAGAAATATTTTGGGTTTTGAAATTATTTCGAATCCTTCTTTTATAAGATTATCCAACATTTCCAAATAAACTATCTTTGAGATATGAAAATTTGGTTCTACAATTAGTATTTTACCATTGGGATTTAAAATTCTTTTTAATTCTGAAAACAAATTATCTCTACTGATTTCGTGAACTACGTAGAATGCTAGAATAAAATCAACCTTTCCAGAAAAACTTAAACTGTCGTTTTCGGCTTGGTGTAGGGTAACAATTTTCTGAAAATCTGTTCCTTTAATTTTTGCTTCCAACAACTTTAACATTCCTTCCTGAATATCAACTGCAACAACTTTTCCCGAATTTTGAAGAATTTTGGCCATTTCTACAGTAAAAAAACCAGGCCCGCAACCCAAATCCATAACCATCATTCCTTCTTTTATGTAGGGTTTGATAATTTTTTTCGGATTTTGTATTATTCTTCTAAAAAAACTATCGAGCATTCCTGCTTTTTCTACCGGACAAATTTTTTCTTTTTGCTTCATAAGACTAAATAATTTATGAATTTTAATAGAATAGTTTTTAATTGGTTTTGCTTGATAATTAAATATTAATAAATATTCTTTTTTATTTTCTATACAATATAAAATTCAGAAAAATGTATTTTTATATTCTATACAATATGAAAACCAAAAATATCTAATTTTGTATTTTATAAAATAATTTAGACTCGAACATATGTTTTCCCCAATACTATTTCTCTATAAAATATTCACTATCTTTTTGCAGTAAACTTATAGACCTTTTTCAAAATCCATTTTAATACCAACTATGCATAAAATCGTCTAATAAAAAGGAATTAAATTGAATTGATTTTTTGCATAAACTCATTATAGACATCAATTATTTCGCCTTTAAAAGTCTCATCATTCAGATGATATTTCATAAAAGCAGATTTATCTTCTTTGTGTTCATCGGGCACTACCAATGTAATTGGAAAGGCTTCGCAATGAATACATTTACCAATAGAAATTTTCTTTAACTCGTTAAACACCAAATTATGTCCGAATTTCTTGTCTTTGCCCTCGAAGCTGCTTCCACAACTTGTAACGAATATCAGTTTGTTAATCTTAGTAACATTCTTTTTAACAAAGTTTTTTAATGGCACAATTAGTTTTCCCATCCAAATCGGTCCGCAAAGAATAACTCGGTCGTAATCTTCTATTCTTGTTTTTAGCTTTCTGTTTCCAAAGTTTACTTTCATCATCATCAAGAGATGTGCGTTTAATCGGGGTTTTATTTCTTCCATTTCGCAGTTTAAATCTTTAGCAATTTTGTTTGCCAAATAACGATTACTGCCTTTGTGGGAGTAGAAATAGACTATTGTTTTCATTTAATTATTTTATTTTCACAAATCTACAATAGTTAAATTAATTGTTGTCTTAATCAGCTTTAATTATTTGCTAAATATTGTTTGTTTCAATATTATGAAATTTTTATTAAATGCCTGCTATAATCAATTGAGGCAATTTCAAACAAATTACATTTTTCAATATATAAGTTTGTTTTGTAAATAATGATATTTGCGATTGTTAAAAAGATTGAGAAATTAAAACTTTATGAACTCTTTATTAATTGTTGTTGAGTTTATTTGTCCGTTTGTTAAGTTTCCATTAATTTTCAACAATATTGACCAACGGTCTTGATAAGACGTTTTTTTGTTGTATATTTGTGATGGTTCTAAGGACTATAAAGGTAAGCTACACAGATGATTAATTAAGATAACCAAACTTAATTAAACTACATAGATGCTAATCCTAAAATAAACTTGAGTATAAATTATTTTATGGGATTTAGTATTCGGCATATTGTGGTTTTTTTATTGTTTGTGATTAGCAATTTTTCTGTAAAATCTCAAACTACAATAAACTTTGATGATGTTGCCAAGTGGACAGCAGGATCTGCTATAATTACTTCGTATGCTGCCGATCACACATATATTGACGGTGTTTTTTCTGCAACAGGCGGCCCAGCTCTAAGAAATACAACTGCTGCTCAGGATGGTTTTGCCGGAGCTCTTGGGACTTATTCATGGAGGCTTCAAAATATTGCAGGAATTGATTGGAGAATAACAATCGCTTCCGGAGGGGTTAGCACATTTAGTATTGATGTTAGGAGGTGGGACGCCTCACCTACAGTGAATTACGCCCTCGAATTTTCTACAGATGGTGGAACTGGTTGGACTACTGTTGCCACAATTGATAATACAAGCCTTGGTAACTCAAGTAATTGGACTACCTTTAACGGAACAATAAATAGCTCCAATACAAATATTCTGATTCGTGTAAAAGCTAATGCGGCCGGAGAAAGACTTATGATTGACAATTTCATTTGGAGTCCCAATTCCTCTCCAACACCCAATTTGACTGTTTCAACAGCCTCATTAACCGGTTTCACCTACATAGAAGGCTCAGGTCCATCAACATCGCAGTCTTTTGATGTTACAGGTGCAAATATGGATGGTACTAATGTGGTTGTTTCTGCTGCTTCAACAAATTATGAGGTCTCAACAGATAATTCTTCTTTTTCATCGTCTGTTACTTTAACTGCTTACGGAGGGGGGGCAACAACTATTTATGTGCGTCTAAAATCAGGTCTAGTCGCAGGAGATTATAACGGAGAAATAATATCTGTTACAGGTGGCGGCGATGCTGCCGGAGAAACTGTTTCTTGCGATGGAACGGTTACTTCTGTTGCAAGCGGCTGTGCAACCGATTTAATAATTTCTGAATATATTGAGGGAGGGTCTAGCGAAAAATATATTGAAATTTTCAACAAAACAGGCTCCGATGTGGATTTGTCGGACTATGAATTACACTTTTATGCTAATGGGGCATTTACTCCTACCAACACGCATTCTCTTTCTGGAACACTAACCGATGGTTCAGCTATTGTTTATAGAAATTCTTCAGCAACTCTTTATGCCGCTACAACAAGTGCTGCCGTTAATTTTAATGGCGATGACGCTGTTGCTCTTTACAAGGTTAGCACTACTAGCTTTGTTGATATTTTTGGATGTATTGGTGAAGATCCTGGGTCCGCTTGGACTTCTGCTTCAAATTCAACACTTGATAAAACTTTAGTAAGAAAACCTACAGTTACTGCAGGAGTTACAACAAATCCGGCATCAGGATTTCCTACACTTGAATCTGAATGGGATGAATATAATATAGACGATGTGTCAAATTTAGGCTCACATACCATGAATTGTGGCCCTTGTCTAGCTCCAACTACTGAGGCTTCTGCACTTAGTTTTTCATCTGTTGGCGAAAACTCAATTACAGTTGCTTGGACTAATGGCGACGGCTCTAAAAGGATTCTTGTAGGTAGAGCAGGCTCAGCAGTTACTTCAAATCCTGTTGATGGTACAACCTATACAGCCGATGCGGTTTTTGGAAATGGTGATGATATTGGTACTAACGAGTTTGTTTTGTATGTCGGAAATGGTTCAACAGTAAATATTTCGGGTCTAAATCACTCTACTACTTATTATTTTAAAGTTTTCGAATACAACTGTATTCCAAGTGCAGAATTATACTTAACTGCCTCACCTTTAAATGGAAGTCAAGCCACCATAAGCTGCGCCGAACCAACCCAAGCCACAAACATCACTTTCCCTTCTGTATTTAGCACTTCCCTAACCCTAAACTGGACTAACGGCAACGGCTCGGGAAGAATTGTTATTATTAGCGACGATGCAAGTTTTACTAATCCTGTGGATGGAACAGATCCTATTGCTAATACAATTTACGCCGGCTCAGGAGATCAGGTGGTGTATAATGGAACCGGAAATTCTGTTACGGTTACTGGTCTTACTGCCTCAACTCAATACTGGTTCAGGGTTTACGAATACAATTGCTCCGGAACCAATATTAACTTTGTTACCTCAACCGCAACTAATAACCCCAACAGCCAGACTACTACTGTTGCTCCGGTTACTACTGTTTTAGAGCCGGGGGATTTGGCGGTATTGGGTTTATGTTCTAATACTGCTGCTTGTCTTGGAACTAGTGCAGGCGATGATGAGATTAGTTTTGTATGTTTTAAAGACATTACAACTAATACTACATTTGAAATGACTGATAATGGTTGGGAAAGGTGTAACACTGGAATGTGGGGAAATACCGAAGGCGTTATTAGAGCTACTAGAACCGGAGGAACAATTCTTGCCGGAACGGTTATTACTTTTAGATTTTATAACGGAGGAACCTATACATCTATTTCTCCAGATGCAGGCTGGAATATTGTGGAAATACATGGTGTTGGTGGTACAGATTTGATAATGAACTCAGGTGGAGATCAAATATTTTTTATGCAAGGTGGTATTTGGGACTATGGAACAAACGGTAATCATGATGCAACACTTACAAATCCTAATATTCTTTTTGCTTTTAATGCAAGAAATATTTGGTCAGCCTCATGTTTGACAGACCCAACAAAACATTCAAATCCATTTCCCGGGCTTGATTGCTTTAGTATGATGCCTGGGGTTGCATCAGACTACCTGAAATATACCGGACCTCAAACCATAGCTACTCAAATTGAATGGATTGGAAGAATAAACGATAATACCAACTGGACTAGTTTTGCCGATTGTGCTGCTTATTATGCTGCTAGTCCAAACTACGAAACAGGTCATACTATCCCAATTTCTACCGTTGGTGTTGATGTGGTTTACAACTGGTACGGAAACCGCTCTACCGAATGGTTCGATTGCGCAAACTGGGGTCCTTTGCGTGTGCCCACAGCAGCAAATTCTGTTGTTATTCCCAATAATATCAATGTCTCTAACGATATTGTGCTTATTGCCGGCGAAAATGCTGCTTGCCTCGATTTTACTATAAATAATCCCTCGTATTCCATTAAAGGCGAAGGAGATGCAACTAAAGTTCTAACTGTTAATCGCGACTTAAACATTGAGCAGGGAATTATAGATTTTAACGATGGAAATAACGCTACCGCCGATGGCACAATATATGTTAAAAGAGATTGGACTAATAATGGCTCTACAACCGACTTCGACAGAGGAAATAGTACTGTTATTTTTAATGGAACAGGAAATCAAACTATCTATAGTTCAGATATGGTGGAAAATTTCCATAATTTGACTATAACAAGTCCTGCGGTTCTTATTTCAAACGGAAGTGATTTGAATATTAGCGGCTTCTGGAATAATTATTCCGCATCAGGCTTTACGGAGGGAACAAATCTTGTTAAATTCGACGGAACAGCACTGCAATTAATAAATACAGCCGGAGGTGAGGTTTTCTACAATATGGAAATTGATAATACTTCCAACCTGCGTTTAGATAATAATCTTACTGTTTCCAATAATCTTGATCTTGAAAATGGAAACATCTTACTCAACGGTAAAACTCTTACTTTACAAAGTTCACTTACCAGAACAAATGGTATGTTTTCGGGTACAACCACTTCCATTTTAATTATTAACGGCAGCGGTGCTCTTGCAACTTCGCTAATGTTCGATGTAGGTGTGGAAAATCTTGGAAGTCTTACAATTAACAGGACTTCTTCGGGAACTGTTACTATGGGTACAAACTTAAATGTTCACGGACTTTTAAGCATGGCGGCCGGCGAACTTATTATTAACGATAAAATATTAGGATTAAACGGAACTGTTGCAGGAACCGGTACTCTGCGCGGATCTGTAAACTCCGAAATTAGCATTGGAGGAACAGGAGTTCTGGGAACACTATTCTTTTCAACAGGAAGCGAAGAATTAAGACATTTAACCACAAATAGAACCTCAGGTGTTAGTACGATTGGAACAAATCTTTCTGTAAATAATGTACTTACGCTTACAAACGGAAAAATTGCTACAGGAACAAACCGAATTTATGTTACCAATTCCGCAACTAATTCAATTATTTCACATAACGAAAACTCTTACATAAACGGAAATCTTAGAAGAAATGTATTGTCGTCGGGTTCTTACGATTTTCCTGTTGGAACGGCAGCCTGGTACGAAATTGCAAATATTAATCTTGTTTCTTCTTCCGGAATTGGATATATTGATGCAAAATTTGTAAATCCTCATACAGGTACAAGTCCAACCGGTTTAGTAATTGATGGCACTCCAATAACTACTTTGCTAAATTCAGGATTCTGGACAATTACACCCGATGCTGTTACTTCAGCCGATTACGATATTACACTTGTTAGTAGAGGACATACAAATGGAGGAACAGATCCCGAACAACATACCGTTTTAAAAAGAAACGATTCCTCATCGCCTTGGGTTGTAGATCAGGGTGTTCACGATAATTCTACCCAGCTTGGTTCAGGATCTGCACCAATAACAGCAGTTAGAACCGACTTAAGCCTTTTCTCCGACTTTGCTATTGCCCGTTCTTCCGATTTTATTCTTCCGGTTGAATTGCTATCGTTTAAAGGCTATCTGCTAAACTCTTCAATAGAACTTGTTTGGGAAACTGCTTCGGAACTTAATAACGATTATTTTACCCTTGAAAAATCCAGCAACGGAATTCAGTTTTCGGAACTAACCGTAGTGCCAGGAAAAGGAACTTGCTCCTTTGTTTCTTTTTATTCAAACATAGATGAAAATCCTTACACCGGTATTAACTACTACCGTTTAAAACAAACCGATTTCGATGGTTCTTTCTCCTATTCTCCTGTAATTGCGGTAAAAGCAAACGGGGAAAATAATGAAGTGCAAATAATTCAAAACCAAAACTCATTAATGATTACAATTCCTGAAAACAATATTTCCAAAAAAATTAGCATACACGATGTTACGGGTAGAGAGATATTTACTTTAGCAATGCCGCAGGGAACTAATTCTCTAACAATAAATTTGAAAGATATACAAACATCTGCAGGAATTTATTTCATAAGTATTAGTTCTTCGGAAGATTTTACTTCAAAAAAAATATTCATCAACTAATTCTTTTGATATTTCAGTAATTAAAGGTAATTTTTCGGCATGAAATTTTTCCTAGTTCTAATATTTGTACTGTTTTCATTTTTTGGACTAAATGCTCAGGAACCTATTCTTAGAAATTTTTCTATTAGCGATGGTTTGCCAAGTTCCGAAATTTACCACGTTTTTCAAGATAGCAAAGGTTTTATTTGGGTTTCAACATCGGAAGGGGCATGCCGTTTTAATGGATACCAATTCGAAGTTTACGATATTTCGGCAGGCCTTCCCGAAAACACTATTTTAGAAGTCTACGAAGATTATAAGGGTAGAATTTGGTTTATTACTCTGTCTTCCGAATTTGCATATTTGGAGAATGGTAGAATTTCTTTGTACAAAAATAATAATACTACAAGAGACTTGTTTTCAGGAGCTTTTCATCCTGTAAAAAACACTTTTTCTGTTAAAAATGACGAATCTATAGAATTTGTTACTCAAAACTATATAAAAACTACTGTATATATTAATGGAGAATACAATCAAATTAAGTTTACCGATCCACAGGTTTTGCCTAACCTTTTAACTGAAAAAGATTACTACTCAGGATATAAATATATGTCAGAAGAATACATATTTAATAAGCCTATTCCAAAAACTGTTAGATTCCCATTTTTACCGGTTTTCTCAAGTAATAATACTATGCTTTCATGGGGAACATTTCTCTTTTTGCCATCGGAAACCAATAATATTGAAATAAGAGAATTCGATGAACACATAAATTATTCTGCTATTATAGACGAAAAAATCTTCGTTTGTCCTGCCAAACAAGGTGTTTATATGCTTTCAAAAGAAAATGGCAATTACAAAGAAGATATTTCTTTTCTCAATGGTTTGTCAATTTCATATCTAATAAAGGATTCCGACGGAGGATATTGGTTTTCTACCTTGCAAGACGGGCTATATTACGCACCAAATATTAATGTTTTGTTTTTTAATAATGGAGAAGACCGGCTGTTTACTTCAATTGCCAGACACAGAGAAACAATTTGGTTTTCCGATTATAACGGGAATATTTACAAAAAAACAAAAAATGGGTTCTTTGAGTTCAAAAACCCATATCCAAAACGACAGGTTTCTAAAATTTTGGCAAATAATAAAAATGATACTCTTTTTCTTGCAGGTTATGGAATGCCACTAACCAAAATTGCCGGAAATAAAATTATTTACGACCAAAACTATAATCCTGCACCGGGGCATGTTCTGTCGGTTAACGATTTTATTATAGACAACAACAATAATTATTGTTTGGCTCAATCGACTTCACTTTTGGTTTTAAATAAGTCATTAAAACCTGTTTACGACAGCAGAATAAGCACCAATGCCAGAAAACGTTTCGATGCTGTTTGCTTATCTAATAAGAATGAAATTCTTGCCGGAGCAATGGATGGATTGTATATCTTAAGCTATTATTCTAATCTTGAATACTTGGGAAATCTTAATCCCTTGCTTAAAAGCAGAATTAGCTCAATAAAAAAATTTGAAGACGGATTTGCTATTGGCACAAAAGGAGCAGGATTAATTATTTATTTGCCCGACACTATTATTAATATTTCTAAGGAACAGGGCTTATTGTCGAATTCTATAAAGAAAGTATATGTTGAAGATAGAAATATTTGGCTGGCAACAAATAAAGGTCTCACTTGTGTAAAAATTAATTCCATAAAACCATTTTCCTATTTAATTAGATGGTTTGGAAACTCTAAAGGACTTCCATCGGGAGAAATTAACGATGTTTTGGTTTGTTGTGATACAGTTTATTTAACTAGTAATAAGGGTTTTAGTTTTTTCAACTACAAAGATGTTGAACCAAACCAAGAACCAACAAGGCTATATTTTTCCGAAATATTTATTGCAGGTAAACCTGTTAACATTTCAAATAAATACGAACTAGATTTCAACAATAATTCAATAGATGTTAAATTCATTGGGCTCAACTTTAGATGTATGGGTAATATCTTGTATAAATATAAAATGCAGGGAGTTGATAAAGAATGGAACTTTACTACCAATCCATTGATTAGATATACAAATTTGCCTATTGGTGAGAATATTTTGCAAATAATGGTGCAAAACGAGGATGGTTATTGGTCCAAAACCCCCGAATCTATTGTCTTTTATGTTAAAACCCCATTTTACAAAACCACCGTATTTTTTGTAATTTCTTTTATTATTGTTTTGCTTTTTTTGATTGGAATTCTAAGTATTATATACAAATCTCGATTAAGACGAGAAAATGAAAAATCGCAACTTACCAACGAATTAAACAAATATCGTCAGCAGGCTCTTGCTCACCAAATGAACCCGCATTTTATCTTTAATGCACTTAATTCAATACAATATTTTATTTATAAGAACGATAAAGAAAATGCTAATAATTATTTGGCTAAATTTTCTCAATTATTAAGGTTAGTAATTGAAAATTCTCAAAAACAAAACATTCCTTTAAAGTCTGAATTACAGGCTGTTGAATTGTATTTGGAGCTTGAAAGTCTACGATTTAGAAGCGATTTCGATTTTCATATTCACATAGATAAAGAAATTGAAACGGAAACAAAATATATTCCGACTCTTCTAATTCAGCCCTTTGTTGAAAATGCAATTTGGAAAGGATTGCTTCATAAAGAATCCGGTCAAAAATCACTTTTTATAAGGGTTTTTAAACGTGGAATCCAGGTTATTTGCGAAATTGAAGACAATGGAGTTGGAAGACTAAAAGCCAAGGCAATTAGTGAAAAACGTAGTAAGTATTCTTCAACCGGCTCCAAACTAACAAAAACCAGATTAAATATGATTAATAATCTGTACGGCAGTGAAATTAATTTGAAATACATTGATTTAAAAGACAATAACGATCAGGCTCTTGGAACAAAAGTAATTCTATTCTTGCCTTTGCAGCTTGGTGAAACAAACGAATAATAAAATATTTAGATTAGTTATATTGAAAAACCAACAAACCTTCATAAATTTACACGATTACAATAAAGGTTCTTAAAAAGCAAAAAAGTACTTAACGACAAAAACACAAAAACATGGTAGTAAAAAACTTAACTAACGATAATTCCCTGTTTAGTCACTTTCTGGCAGAAATACGCGATGAGGAAACTCAGAAAGACAGCATGCGTTTTCGTCGTAATCTCGAAAGAGTTGGTGAAATGTTTGCCTACGAAATAAGTAAAGTTCTGAAATATACCCAAACCGATATTCAAACACCTTTGGGAATTGCCAGAGAAAATGTGCTAAAAGACAAAATCCTTCTTGCTACTATATTAAGGGCAGGATTGCCTATGCACCAAGGACTTCTGAATTACTTCGATAAAGCCGAAAATGCTTTTATTTCAGCTTTTAGAAAATACGACAAAGATGGTTCTTTCGATATTAAACTTGAATATATTTCAAGTCCTTCTCCGGAAAATAAAATTGTTATAATTTCCGATCCGATGCTTGCAACAGGTGCTTCTATGGTTTATGCTTGCAGGGCTTTAATTCAAAAAGGAATACCAAAACATATTCATATTGTTACCGCAATTGCCAGTAAAGAAGGTGTTGAGTTTGTAAATAAAAACCTTGGAGGGGTAAACTTTAATATTTGGGCAGGAGCAATTGATGAAGAACTAACAGTAAAATCATATATTGTACCCGGTTTGGGTGATGCCGGCGATTTGGCTTACGGAGGAAAAGAATAATTTATGTTTATTTTAATAAAATATTTAATGGTTTACTTGCTAGCCTCAGTTAAGTTTGTTTTTGCTTTTCCGTTGGCTGCCGGTTATCATTTAAGTTTTTTGGAAACTTTTGTTTTTACTTCAATGGGAGGTATTTCCGGAGTTTTGTTTTTTGCTTTTCTTACAAATCCTATTGTGCGAATATGGAAAGCTGTTAAACCCAAAAAGAAAAATAAAATTAATAATGTTGACTCTGTTATCACCACAAAAAAAATAAATTATAATAGAAACCGTAGAATGATAAAGTTAAAAAACTCTTACGGATTAGCAGGTTTAATAATTTTTACCCCCTTTCTTCTTTCAATCCCTTTTGGGACTTTTCTCACTGTTAGATATTTTGGTGCAAAGTTTAAAATCATTCTAATGTTGATAATTACAGTTATTCTCTTCTCTTTACTATTTACAATTTTAACAGAATATTTTGAGGATGAAATAATTACTAATTTTATTTTTTGATTTTTCTCAAATCAGACAAAAATAATTTATAGATTACTTTTTATACTAACCTTTGCTTGGCTTTTTTTCCTTATCAGCAAAAGTAAACCTGTGCAAATTATTGCGCTAATTATTCCTGTAGTAATTAGTTCGCTACTTAGTTCAGTAGGCTCAATTGAATCGTTAATTATTTTGTTATGAATAAGATATATTCCTATTACACCAACAGAATTATTAATAAAATGTGCAATTATTGGTATCCATAAAGATCCCGACCAAACAAATAAATATCCGAGATAAATCCCCATTATTACTCTTGGCAAAAATGTGTAAAATTGAGTATGAAATGCACTAAAAACTATTGCCGAAATAAGTATTCCCACATGAATATTCTTAAACCAATCTATAAACAACTTTTGAATTATTCCCCTGAAAAAAAATTCCTCTGCAAGTGCCGGCAATATTGCAATCATAATAATATTGAAAATCAATAGTTGCAATGAAGAAACCTCTAGAAAAGCCAAAACATTTGTTTGGGCATTTTGTTCAGATTCCATCATCCAGGTTTGAATTTCTCCCATAGATGGCGGAAGGTAAAGTAAACGGTTGGCGACAGCAGAAAGATTTACAAAAGGTTGAACCAGAAAAACTAAGATAATTACTAAAATAACGCTAATTGCCGCAATACCTGTATTTGTTTTTAAATATGTTTGAGGATTTTTACCGAAAATTTTAGCCAAAATCCAGGCAGGTATTAAAAAAAGACCAATTGTTTGAGCAATTTGCAACAACCTTAATACATTAAGATTATTACCCTGAAGTGGATTATTTGAAATTTCAGACATCTGCTTAGGATCATAATCGAAAAAAATTATTGCCGCAAAAGTAGACGCAAAAAGAAAAATCAACATAAAAATGAAAGCCAACCCGAAGGAAAAAAGTATCTTCAACGCAGGGTTGGTATTGGCAAAAGCTTTATAAATATTGTTCATAAAAAAAGAAAGCCAAAGATACTTAAAATTCAATTCGATTAACTATTCAAAAATAACTTTTGTCAATCTTTTCGATTCATTAATAAAAAAATAAATTCTTATTACTTACAAAATAAGGACTTTATAAATAATTATTTACATTTGCTTAGAAATAATTAACTTAATAAATCATGAATACTTTTTTCAAAACTTTAGCTTTATTTTGCTTTGTATTTTTAACAAATGCAATATCTGCGCAAGATGTTAGTTTTTCACAAACTACAAACGAAGGTTGTGGCCCTTTGGAAGTTGTTTTTACCAACCAAAGTGTTGTTGGAGATTATTATGTGTGGACAGTGCATGATAACCAGGGACCAATTTTTAATGTTCAGCAAGAAGATTTTACATACAACTTCAATTCTCCAGGACATTTTCAGGTTGAATTAGCAGCTTATAGCAGTATTCATGAGTTTTTGGGAAGTTATTATGGTTATGTAAAAATTAATGGAGCCGACGATTTTTGGATGTCAACCGGCTTGCAGGTTTGTCCGGGTGAAAAAATATTTATGAGACCTGAATCAAGTTATTCATGGGTTTTGTGGGATTTGGGCGATGGCACAACGGCAAATTTCGATAGCCCTCATATTTCTTTTCCAGACCCTGGAAATTACAATATAACTATGTATATTGATGCTTTTTGTGGAATCGATACAGTTGTAAAAACTATTGAGGTAACAAATTCAGCCATTCCAAATGTTAGTTTTTTTGTTAGCGGTAACAACACTTTTTGTCCTAACGATGAAATCGAATTTTATGCTGATTGCAATGCTGAGGAATATCATTGGGATTTTGACGATGGCAGTACTTCCTCTGAACAAAATCCTGTATATTCATATCAATATCCCGGTTCAAAGGTAGTAACATTAACAGCTACAAACCTTTGCGGTAATTCAAATTCAACAAGCAACTTCGTGCATATAGAAACAAATCTTTTTGCCGAAGGGAATTTTAATATAGACCAATCTACTGTTTGTCCCGGTGAGATTGTTGGATTTAATGCTCATGGTACCGGTTCTTACGCCTGGGATTTTGGCGATGGAGGAACTTCAACTCTTAAAAGACCACAATATATTTATTCCGATGAAGATGTATATACTGTAACTTTAACTGTTACAAATGGCTGTGGAAATTCCGATACTCAATCCCAGTCATTTGATGTTCATCCCGATCCAACACAAAAACCTGATGTTTATATTAGATTTGCAAGTTACGAATATGAGAATTCCGACACTATTGTTTTGTGTCCTAATGAACAATTTACAATAGAAAACCATTCAGATAAAATTACAAGCCTTAGCATAGAATGGAATAGGGGAGATGGCACAAAATCTTATGAAAAAGACCTTACTTATCAGTACACCTCACCCGGTCTTTACGAAATTACTCTTACAGCTACAAATATTTGCACAGGACAAGATTCTGTAAAAAAATGGGTTAATGTTGATGCAACTGCCCTGCCTGATGCAAATATTGCAACTCTTCAAGATACAATTTGTCCCGGAGAACTTATGTATTTTGCCGATATGGGTTCGGATTACGATAACTTAAATAATGTATATTCAATTTGGTTTGGAAATGGCGACTCCCTTGTAAATCAAACTGAATTTGCTCATCCCGAAATGACATTTTTCACTTATCAATACAACGAGGTTGGTGAGTATGATTATATTTTTACTGTTACAAATTTGTGTGGAAACACTCTGGAACATACCGGTACATTAGTGGTTGATTCCGATCCTAATCACAGCACTTTTTACTATGTTGAAAATTCAACTGAAAGTGGTTGGCGTCCGGGAGGTTGTCATAACGATCCCGTTGAATTTATTGCTATTGGAGGAATAAGTTATGTTTGGCATTTTGGTGATGGAGAAACATCAATAGATTCTTTTGCTTATCATACCTATTCTGACACCGGAATGTATAATGCTTTTGTAATTATAACAAACGGTTGCGGTGTAATAGATACAATATTTTCTCCTGTTGAAATAGGAAGCACATCTTATCCCGAACCTTGGTTCGAATCTTATCCTTATGACAGAGTTTGTGCCGGAGATTCAATAGAATTTGACTATTCCGGCCATGGTTATGATATTGATAATCTTACTTGTTTCTGGGATTTTGGTGATGGCAATTTTTCAACTATTCCTAATCCTAGTCATAGTTACGAAACAGGCGGAGAATATATGGTTAAATTTGTTGTTTCAAACGGTTGCGGAAGCGATTCAAGTTACAGATTTGTTCATGTAGATCAGCCATTTGTTGATTTCTCCGCATCATCAACAACCGTTCTTGCTGCTGAGGAAATAAGCTTTACTAATCTTTCTTCCGGAGCTAGTTCCTTCTTATGGGAATTTGGCGACGGAACTACAAGTACCGAAACAAGTCCTTCACATTCGTGGAATTGGATTGGCTTTTATGATGTTTCCCTTACCGCCACTAGTGTTAGTGGATGCTCAACTACTTTAACCCACGAAAACTATATTGTTGTTTCTACTCTTCAAATTGCTGGAGAAAATATAGGAAATGTTGTTTGTAATGGCGATAATTCAGGTTATATCGATATTGCTATTACAGGAGGATATCCACCATATAGCTGCTTTTGGTCTAACGGGTACGTAGGTGAAGATATTTATAATTTGTCTGCAGGCTCTTATACTGTTACTGTTCAAGATAATTTGGGAATTTTTGCGATAGAGACTTATGAAATTGTTGAATATTCTGCGCTTACAGGCACTTTGTCTGCAACAGATCCCGGCTGCTTTGGCGAAAGTACAGGCAGTATTACAGCAAATATTACAGGCGGTTTAGCTCCATATAACTATGTGTGGTCTAATGGTGCAAACACTTCCTCTATTTCAAATATTCCTTCAAACTTTTATGAACTTACTGTTACCGATGCAATGGGTTGTTCTATTGCTAAGTCAACCTCAGTTTTCGATCCTGTTGAAGGTTGGCCGACGCTATATACTGACAATGCAAGTTGCGGCGGATCTAATGGCCTTGCACATGTTGCAGATGTTGGTAATTATTCCGGTGCATATTCTTGCGTTTGGGGAACTAGTCCAACACAAACTACTAATTTAATTGAAAACCTTGAGGCGGGAATTTATCCGGTAACTGTAACTTACGGTGGTTGTGTTGAGGTGCTTTATGCTGCTGTAAATGAAAGCTCAGGCCCTATTATCGATTTTGTAAATACTAATAATGTGCCGGTTTGCCCCGGAGAAACAAATGCAGGTATAAACCTTGGGGTTTCCGGATCGGGACCTTTCACTTTTGCATGGTCAAATGGTGCCACAGGTGCAGGTATTGTAGGACTTGGTGCAGGTGAATATTTTGCAACAATTACTGATAATAGTGGTTGTAAATCATTTGTTAGTCAAACTATTGAGCAGATTGCTCCAATGAATCCGCAGTTTATTGCAAATGACCCAACATGTTACGGAGGTTATGATGGTAATCTAACTGTTTTGCCCGGAAATTCATCTTGGTATTATGAGTATTTATGGTCGAATGGTTCTATCTCAAATACAAATATTTATCGTCCTGCCGGCACTTATTCTGTAACCATAACCGATGCAGATGGTTGTGAGGCTACAGCTTCTGCTCAATTGTTTAATCCTCCTCAAATAAGCATTGTTTTAAACACTACAAATGTGAATTTGTATTCCGATGGTATTATTTCGGCTTATGTTGAAAACGGAACACCTCCTTATACTTACGAGTGGTCTAACAACGGATGGGAATCAACTCAAATTTTTCTTACACCTGGCGAATATTCAGTTACGGTTACCGATGCAAATGGCTGTACTGCAACTAATTCAGCTACCGTAACCGAACCCGCTGCCGAAATCGTTAATATTACTGCATCAGGCTCAACTACATTCTGTTATGGAAGTTCTGTAACTTTGGATGCCGGATCAGGCTTTAATGGATACCAATGGTCAAATGGAGATTTAACTCAAACTACCACTGTTTACGAATCCGGAACTTATTACGTAACTGTTTTAGGTGATGAAAGCTATGGTACAAGCTCAATAGATGTTGAGGTTATAAGACCTTACTCCGAACAGGAAATTTGTTTGGTAACTGCCGATGTTGAAACCGGACATAACGTTATTGCCTGGGAAAAACCTGTTAGAAACGATATTGTAAGTTTTAATATTTACAAAGAAACTACAGTTGCTTACCAATACGAACTTCTTGCAACAATTCCTTACGACGATTTAAGCGGGTATTTAGATGAAGAATCCGACCCAAATGTTCAGTCGTATCGCTACAAAATTTCCGTTGTTGATACCTGCGGAAACGAATCTGAGCTTAGCGATGCTCACAAAACTATGCACCTTACAGTAAGCACAGGACTTGGAGTTTATAACCTTATTTGGGAAGATTATGAGGGCTTCGACTTTGGCTCGTATCTGATTTACCGAGGAACAACACCCGATAATCTTATGCCTTATTCGGCTATTGCCAGCAGCATAACTACTTACACCGATTATGCTTCTATTTTGCCTTATTATTATCAAATTGCTGTGCTAAAAGAAGATACTTGCTACTTAACTGGCGGTGCTAAAGATGTTTCAGGTCCTTACAGTCAATCTGTTTCTAATCTCGAAGACAACGGAATTTCTGTTGATGTTTCGGATCTTGTTTTGGGAGAAAAAGGAATGCATATTTATCCTAACCCAACAAGAGATTTTGTAAATATTAAACTTTACGGATACGAAAATTCAGAAAATAACGAATACCAAATCCATATTACAGATATTGCCGGAAAGGTAATTTATTCCTCATTATCAAAAGGAAGCAGCCAAACTATTGATTTAAGGAACTACTCTCCGGGGGTTTATTTTGTTGAGGTAATTTCCGATATTACTCTTAGAGATAAACTAATTATAGAGTAACAAAACGTTCAATAAAAAAAGCCGGCAGCTGCCGGCTTTTTTTTATTGTTGTAACCATTGCCCAAATTCATCAAGTTTTTTCTCGTTATCTTCCATCCATTTAACGGCATTTTCATTTGAAGACTGACTAATATAATTGCAATAAGCTTCAATATGCCCTGATTTAGCAATATCATCGAAAAATGGCACATAATATTCCCACCACAAACCTTTATGTTTCTTTTTCTTCAGCTCTCCCATGAATTTAAAGAAAGATTCTGTGTTTTCTATAAACAACTCATCCTCAGTTTTCCCTTCATTTTTCTCGATAGATTTTGAAACTTCAAGCATAGAAATCATTAAATCAGCGGCTCTAAAATCTTTATCTTCTATGTCGGGATCAAATGTAATAGTAATACTTTGTGGATTATTCTCATCTCTTTTCACATTAGACCCAAACTGCTCCTTTATTAATGAGTAGGCCTTTTTGGACCTTTCAGTATTGGGCTCAATAAAAAGAAAATAATGGAGACAAAGCAAACTTTTGGCTTTTTGCTTATTTTCAAACATTAAATAACTTAAGAGCAAATGACTGCTTGCATGGTTAAATTTCAACATTAAAGCATTAATAAGAGCTTCTTCTGTTTTAATAGGGTTGTTTGTTTTGTAATAATTAAGACCAAGATTATAATATAACAAATAATGTCCCCCCTTTTTCTTAATAGCTTTTTCAAATAATTCTATTGATTCCTGGGTTTTTCCAATATAATCTAAAGCATTACCTTTCAAAACATAAGACATTAACACGTGTTCTCCATCCTGTTCAATTACTTTATCGGCAAATTTAATAGCCTTCGAATAATTTTTCAATTGAAGATATGAATATGCAATTTCATAAAAAGCTAAAGAGTTTTCAGGTTCAATTTCAAGGGCAAGATTGTACATTGCAATGGCATTTTCGAACTCTCCTTTTTCATGTAGTTGTATGCCTTCTTCAATTAAACTATCGACTTTTGTTTGTGAAAAAACGCAAGTAACAAACAAAAGAAATACAAAAATAATGAATGGTTTTCTCATGATATTATTCTAATTTATTTGTTAATAATGAAACAAAACTAATAAATAAGTCCAAAAACTTATTGTTTTGTTTAGAAAAAAATCAAATTATTACAGGGGTTTTGCCTCTTACAAAATTATCTTTGCATAAAACTTTCTCTATGAAAATCTGGAAACACATTGTTAAACAATTGCAATTGGGCAATACTCTTAAACTTTTAATTGTTATTAGGGCCGAAGGTAGTTCGCCGGGACGTAAAGGTTTTAAAATGACCGTTTCCAACGATGGAAGTATTTTTGGTTCAGTTGGTGGAGGTATTCCTGAAATTCAATTGGTAGAAAAAATTCGAGAAAATTTTAAAACCGAGGACAAGAGTTTTTTGCATGAAGCTAATGGTCAGACTATTGCTGCTTATTCAATTACGCAAAAAGATTTAGCTGTAATTAAACAAATTGCCTCAGCCAAAGAAGGTTATGCTGTTTTTTCAGAAAATGGAATTTGTATAAACAGTATTTTAGAGGATTCATTAAAAAATGACTTTGTTGAAGCTGAAAAATGGCAATATGTTGAAAAAATCGGCTTTACCCACAAATTGTTTATTTTTGGTGCAGGGCATGTAAGTCTGGCTCTCTCTAAATTATGCAAAGAACTCGGTTTTTACATTACGGTTTTCGACAATAGAACCAAAGATTTATCTACCTATAAGGCAAATCGTTATGCCAATAAAAAGGAAATAATTGATTTTTCTGAAGCCGAAAAATTTATTCCTGATGAAGAAAATATTTTTGTCCTAATAATGACTTTTTCCCATAAGCACGATGGAGAAATTTTGGAAAAAATGCTGAATAAAAACCTGAAATATCTTGGTGTTTTGGGCGCAAAGAAAAAAATGGATGCTATTTATAATGGATTTAGAGCAAAGGGGATTTCCGAGGAAAAATTCAACAAAGTTGATGGGCCTGCCGGAATTTCAATAAAAAGTGAAACTCCTGCCGAAATAGCAGTTAGCATTGCAGCAAAGATTATTTTAGTAAAAAATGAAAAAACATAGTATCAATGCGCCTCCATCCAGTTATCTCCTACACCAAAATCTACAACCAAAGGAACATCAAGCTTTACGGCATTCTGCATTTCTTCAACTACAATTTTCTTTAGAATTTCCAATTCATTTGGATTTGCATCGAAGTTTAGTTCATCGTGTACTTGTAGAATCATTTTGCTTTGTAGCTTTTCTTCTTCAAGTCTTGCGTGAATTTTATTCATGGCAATTTTAATAATGTCGGCAGCCGAACCCTGAATTGGCGCATTAATAGCATTTCTTTCGTCAATTCCCTTTACCATGGGATTTCTGGAATTTATCATTGGTAAAGTTCTTTTTCTTTTGAAAATAGTTTCTACAAAACCATTGTCTCTTGCTTTGGCTATGCTGCTATCCATATATTCCTTTACTTTCGGATAGGTTGCAAAGTAATTGTCTATTAGGTTTTTAGATTCAGATCTTGAAATATTTAAGTTTTGAGCCAAACCGAAAGCCGAAATGCCATAAATTATTCCAAAATTGGCCGATTTAGCATTTGCTCTCATTTCTCTTGTAACTTCTTCGGGTTTAATTTTATTAATTTTTGCTGCAGTTGCTGTGTGAATATCTTCATTATTTCTAAAAGCTTCAATCATAGAAGGATCCTGACTTAAATGTGCCATTAATCTTAATTCCACCTGCGAATAGTCGGCGGAGAAAAATACATTCCCCGGCGATGGAATAAAGGCTTTTCGTATTTCCCTTCCTCTGGCTTCTCGTATTGGTATGTTTTGAAGATTAGGATTATTGGAGCTTAATCGCCCTGTTGTTGTAACTGCTTGATTAAAAGATGTATGTATTTTGCCTGATTTTGGATTAACAAGTTTCGGTAAAGATTCTACATAGGTTGAAAGTAGTTTTTTTAGCGATCGGTAATCTAGAATTTTTTCAATTATTGGATGTTTATCTTTGAATTTAACTAAAACATCTTCACCGGTGGAATACTGACCGCTTTTTTTCAATTTTTTAGCATCGTTGTCAATTTTAAGCCTGTCGAACAATACTTCCCCCAATTGCTTTGGCGAGGAAATATTAAATTCCATGCCGGCTGTCTCAAAAATTTCCTTTTCTACTTCAATTATTTCTTTTCTAAGCTCTACTGCATATTCATCGAGATAATTGCTATTAATTTTTACACCTGTTTTTTCCATTTCGGCAAGCACGTAAACTAGAGGCATTTCAATTTGGTTAAGCAAATCGCCAAGACCTTCCTTTTGAATTTCTTTTTCGAAAAGATTTTTTAGTTGCAGAGTAATATCGGCATCCTCGCAAGCGTAATCGCAAATTTTTTCAGCACTAACATTTCGCATACTTATCTGACCATCAGTCTTTTTGCCAATAAGACTTTCTATAGTAACAGGTTGGTAATTAAGATAATTTTTAGCTAAATAGTTCAAATTATGAACCAATTCCGGATGAAGCAGATAATGAGCCATCATTGTGTCGAAAAGCTCACCCTTTAATTCAATTCCATACCATTTAAGAACCAAAATGTCGTATTTAATATTCTGACCTATTTTTTTTATTGAAGGATTTTCGAGTACAAGCTTTAGTTTTTCTAGAATTATTAATGTTTGCGTACGATTTTCAGGAACCGGAATCCACCAGGCTTCATGTTCTTTCCATGCAAATGAAAGTCCCACTAAATCGGCATAATTTGCATCAATATTTGTTGTTTCCGTATCGAAACATATTTCCTTTTGCTGGAGCATTTGCTTAATCAAAAGATCGATTTTTTCTTCGGTATCAGCAGACAAGTATTTGTGTTCAACTGTTTCAAGGGTATTTCGAGGTATTTCTGCAGCGGGCTGATTAGTAAAGTCTTCATCGCCAAAAAGACTGTATTGCAACGACTGAGGTTTGGAAGCTGTGGGCTGTGCAACGGGGCTTCCCTCTCCAAACAACGGATTAATTCTGGGAAGCATGGTTCTAAATTCCAGTTCTTCAAATAATTCAGTAATTTTTTCTTTATTAGCTTTGCCAAATAAGCAATTTTCTGCATTAAATTCAATAGGGACATTAAGGCAAATTTCCACAAGTTCTCTTGATTGTTGAAGTTGCACAAGAGAAGACTCTAGGTTTTCCTTAATCTTTCCCTTTAGCTGATTAGTATTTTGAAGTAGAATATCTAATGAACCATATTCGGCAATAAGTTTTCTCGCCGTTTTTTCTCCAATTCCCTGCACACCAGGAATATTATCTGAAGCATCGCCCCATAAAGCGAGAACATCTTTAACCTGCTCCGGACTAGCAACACCAAAAAAATCGGGGAGTTTTTCAAGGTTAATTACTTCTGCCAAATTTCCCGAACGTGCAGGTTTATACATATAAATATTTTCGGTAATTAACTGAGCAAAGTCTTTGTCAGGAGTCATCATAAATACAGTAAAGCCTTGTTTTTCCGCCTGTTTGGCCAAAGTTCCAATAACATCATCGGCCTCATATCCTTCTCTTTCAAGAACAGGAATATTAAGAGCCTCAATAAAACTCTTAATGTATGGAACAGAAAGTTTTATTTCTTCAGGAGCAGGTGGGCGATTAGCTTTATAGGCTTCAAACATATCGTGACGAAAAGTTGGGCCTGGAGGGTCGAAAATTACAGCGCAATGAGTTGGTTTCTCATTAAAAAGAACATCTAAAATAGTATTAGCAAAACCAAAAACTGCTGAAGTATTTAAACCCTTAGAGTTTTTTCTTGGATTATTTATAAAAGCGTAGTAAGCTCTGTATATCAGCGCATAAGCATCGAAAAGAAAAAGTTTTTTTTCCATTTTAAGAAATTTTGTGAGGATTTTTCTTTGAGATTTGCTCCTCGTTATATATCTTTAAAGAAACAAAATCTTTTATTAATTTCATTAAAAAAACAAAGGTTTATGAAAAATAAAAATGTTAAGAAACTTGGAATTAGAGACTTGAAATCTGTAAAAGGCCAATCTGTAAAAACTGAAGTAAAGACAAAATTTTAGTTTCAAATTAAAAAGAAGAAATTATTACCGGCTTTTTTACTAAGAAGCCGGTTTTTATTATTGCATTATGCGCCAAATTAAAACTTACTTGCCGGAAATATACCAAAATTTATTTCCGGAATTTTTCTATAAGGAAATTAAAAAAGAAACCATTGCAACATGCGATAACTGCATAATGTTGGAGGGAAACAACCCCATAAAAAACATGTCATTTTACTTAAAGGAGACAAAGTGTTGTACTTTTTTTCCTTTTATTCCCAATTACATGGTGGGATTAATTCTTAAAGAAGGCAGTGAATACGGTCAGGCTGCCGTTAGAAAACTAATTTCTGAAAGAGTTGGAATAAGTCCAAAAGGAATTTCTCCCGGCAAAAAATACCAGTTAGATTTTGAGCTTTCAAGAGAAAAAGGGTTCGGACAGAATCTTTCTTTGAAATGTCCTTTTCTCGACTCCGATGTAGATTGTTCCATTTGGGAAGCCAGAGGAGCAGTTTGCGCTACATATTTTTGCAGGAATGTTTGCGGCTACGATGGCGAGCAATTTTGGCATTCAGTAAAAAACTATTTGTCTGCTGCTGAGCAAAAGCTTGCCAGATATGCAATTTTAGAAACCGATAAAAACCTGGCAATTACAAAAAACAAACCCGACAACCGCTTTTGTTTTTCTGCCGATGAAATTGACCAGACACAAAGTCCCGATTACGAAACAATTTGGGGAAAATGGCTTGGCAGGGAAGAAATTTTCTTTCAGTATTGTTACGAAAAAATAGAAAAGCTTAATGCAGAATCTTTTGAAAAATTGATGGGAATTGAGAATGATTTTTTGTTTGTTTCTTTAGAAAAAAGCTATGAGGAAATGATGTTTCCGATATTACCGGACAGACTAATGCTAAATCCTGAAGCCACCTTTACCAGAGAATCAAACAGTTTTATTCTTAACGTATATTCCGGAAGTTTTAACATTTCGGATGTTTTTTTCGAAGTTTTAAATTGCTTTACAGGTGAATTTAATGTTGCCGAAACCATTAGTAATATTGGAGAAAATCCGGGGATTGAAATTGATGAGGAACTTCTTGTAAATCTATATCAAAACAGAGTTTTAATTGGGTGTTAGGCTTATAACAAAACGTCTGTATTTCAGATACTTAAAATAAAAATCAAGCAATAACTTTTTGTACAGGTTAAGTGAAAAAGTTTTTGCACCAACTAAAGAAAAAACATAGCAATACCTGTAACAGCAACCATAGCCCCAAATACTTCGAGCCATGTAATTTTTTCCTTTAGAAACCATATAGAAAAAGGAATAATAAGAATGGGATTTATGGAAACAATAGTCTGCACTATTCCGGGATTAGTATAAGATATTGCAATTAATGAAAATGAAATTCCCAAAAACGGACCAAAAAACGAACCCAATGATAAGCTTGCAAAAGCCTTACCATCTTTTATTGAAAACAAAACCGTTCTCCATTTATTCATAAAAGAAATAAGCAAAACAAAACCTAACAAACCGGCAATTACTCTAATTTGTGTTGCCGTAAAAGCATTATGCGATTCCATTAATCCAACCTTGCTCATAACAAGGCCTGCAGACTGACCAATCATTCCAAGAAATGCGTAAAAAATACCTTTTGGGGAATAGCGAAGTTGAATATTTCTTTCACCGTTAACTTTGCTTCCTCTTTTTAAAATTACCATAAAAATGCCAATCATTGTAATTGTCATGCCAATTATTCCCCAAAGCGACAAAGTTTCACCCATTAAAAACCAAGCAATTACAGCAGCAAAAGGTGGAGAAAACGACATTACCAAAAGAGCAACTCTGGGGCCGGTAATTAAGAAAGCTTTGAAAAGAAACAAATCGCCTAGAAAAATTCCCATAAACCCTGAAAGAGAAAGCCAGAGCAATGCTTTTCCGGAAATTTCATCAGGAATAATAAAATTGTATCGGATGCCAACAAAAGCTGTTAGTAATAGAAAACCAACAATCAATCTCCAAAAATTAACCGATAATGAGCCTATTCTTTTTCCGGCATGGGTAAAAGCAAGAGCAGTAATTGTCCAGAAGACTGCTGTTAAAAGGGCTGCGTATTCGCCGGGGTGGTTCATATTGAGCAATAATGTTTTTTATTAATATATTTCCAAATTTGTAAATCTGAAGCATTTTCCAATTCTAACTGTTTAACCTGACACGAATCAGGAAGAATGTCTATAATTTTTGAAAGAAGTCGAAAGTAGATATTCTGATTAAATAATAGTTTCATTAAGCCATATTATATCTGTGTTCTCTATCAGCTGCATAAGCAAGACAGGCAGGGTTTCCTAAATCTCTCTTTGGTTGTATTTCTATGTAAACCGAATAATTCATTTGCTTTTTTTGCAAAAATAATTCTTTATTTGGTCATTTTCAATCTCGAACAAAAATAAACAGTAATGTTCGAAAAAATAATTCAAAGACAAAGGGTTTAATTCATAATGAAAAATCTGATTTTGCAATAAATTTTCAAAAAAATTGAATTTCTAAAAATGAATTCATATATTTAAACTTTAATTTTTTTACCGTAATTAATGAAGAAGCAAAAAAATGATGCCGGAACTCTCGGATTTGTGTACAATTTCTTCACAACCATGCAGGATAATGATATTAACCTGATATACGAGGGCGAGATTACTCACCAGATTACCAAGGCTTTTTTAACACTTACAGAAGCAAGTTTAGAAAAAAGCGACGACAGTAACACTGTGCAAAAAAGAGTCTTTCATGTAATGGTAGAATGCCTGCAAAATATTACCAAGCATGGCGACAAAATTGATGAAAGTGAGATAATAGACAAAAAATTCAGCAAAGGAATATTATTGGTTGGAAAATGCGATGATGAATATTTTGTTACAACAGGAAACATTATTAAAAATGACAAAATTGACGGGTTATCTGTTATGCTTGTTCATATTAACAGTTTAAATAAAGAAGAATTACGAGCACTATATATTAAGCAACTAAACGAAGGCAAACTTTCCGATAAGGGTGGAGCAGGTTTAGGATTTATCGACATAGCTAGAAAAACTGGTCGTAAACTAGATTATGAATTTCATCCTATTAATGAAAATTATTCCTTCTTTGTATTAAAAATGAAAATTTCCCGTCAAAAACATTAAATTATGGAACGCCTTGAATATCAAGAAAGAGACGATACCCCACTAGTAATATTGGATGCAGAAAAAAATGAATTTCTTATTGCTGGAAAGTCGCTACCCGAAGACACCGGGGCTTTTTTCAAACCAATTCTAAACTGGCTTAATCAATATGCCACTAATCCGGGTGAGAAAACTGTTTTCAATTTCAAACTTATTTATTTTAATACGGCAACTTCAAAATCTATAGTAGATTTACTTCTGGTATTAGAAAATATTCACAAAAACGGGAACGAGGTTCTTGTTAAGTGGCATTATCCCGACGACGACGAAGATATTCAGGATTCGGGAGAAGAATTTGCAAGCATTATTGAAATTCCATTCGAACAGGTTCCTTACGAATATGAATAAATAATATGATTGCAAATATTTTTAAGGAAAGTCAGAAGTTTACTCAAATATGGATTTGGGTGATAGTAATAGGTATTTTTCTTTTAAATATTTATGCCATAATTCAGCAGATAGTTTATAAAATTCCTTTTGGAAATAACCCTGCACCGGACAATATGCTATTTGTAATTTTATTACTGCCTGTACTTTTAATTTTATTGTTTCTTTTTAATAAGCTTGAAACAATAATTGACGAAACCGGGATTCATTATCGGTATTTACCATTTCATCAGAAAATAAAAACCATTGAATTTAAAGATGTTAAGTCTGTTTATGTTAGAGATTATAACGCAATAAAAGAATATGGTGGTTGGGGTTTAAGAATTGGATTTAGAAAAGATTCCGGTAGAGCATTTAACGTTAAATCAAATCATGGAATTCAAATAGAATTAAACAACGGAAAAAAAATTCTAATTGGAACCCAAAAACCTCTTGAGGCTGAAGAAGCGATAAACACATTTTTCAAAAAATAATTAATTTTGTAAACTAATCCATCATGAAAAAACTAATTCCAATCATTGCAATTATTTTTTTGGCATATTCGTGTACGGACAAAACTTCTACCAACGAAAAAGACTTGAAAAGTAAGGATAAAACCAACAATAATACAGAAGAAACAAGCAGTAACAAATTTCAAAAATCCGAGAAAGACATTTTTCTTGAAGGAGTTTACGGAACATCAACCAGATTACCATTTTTCGAATATCATGCCGGCAATTGCTTCGACGGAAAAACCGAAACCGCATGGATTACAATGAATGGAGCAGGTCCTAACGAAGGAGTAATGTGTTATTTTGCTAAACCTGAGTATGTTAAAGAAATTAGTATTTTGCCTTTTCAAAGAGATAATCTTGCAAAAATTAACATCATAAGTGTTTACTGCAATGGCAATGAAATTGGTGATTACGAATTAGGAACAGCAATTAAAATCGATAAAGAAATTATCTCACTTTTCATTAAAATAAAAGATGTTGAAAATCAATTAGAAACTCCAATGCAAGTTCAAGAGCCTGAAGGCGAGGAGGGTTTTGTTGAGGTTTTCGATAAGGATTATGCGGTAGGAATAAGTGAGATTCAGATTTTTGATAATGATGGTCAAAAACAAGTTAAAGCTCCGGTAATGATAAAAGGCAATGTTTCCTCCACCTCCGTGCTTGAACCGGAAGCGGCCTATCATTGTTCCAATCTTTTCGACTCTAAAAAAGATTTGGTATGGGTAGAAGGTGCTTTAGGCAGAGGAGTAGACGAGCAAATTTTCTTTACTTTTAGTGAAGAAGTTAGCATTGATGGAATAATAGTTTTCAATGGTTATCAAAGATCGGATAGTCATTATAAATCTAATGCAAGAGTGAAGTCGTTAGAATTTTTTGCCAAAGAATCTCCTGAGGAAAAGGAAATCTCGGATATCTCGGATATGCCTGAAAAACAAGAAATTACTTTTAGCAAGCCGCAAGTTGGAAAAGAATTTATATTAAGTATAAAGGATATTTTTTCGGGAGAAAAGTATGAAGATTTAGCAATTGCTGAAATACGATTTATGTCAGCCGGAGTTCCATTTATTATTTACAGTGCTTATACCGAGGAAAATATAATAGCCACAAAGGGAAAAATTGAAGGCAGCATATTAGAAAAAATACTAGATAGGAACATAAGAAACAATTATATAGCACAATTCAACGAATATTTTTCTTTTAACAGGAGTTTTTTGCTTCGTTCCGACAACACCTTTGTTATGTATAACGATGAATATGATGAAGGAATAAGCATGAAAGACACATTAAAAATTGTTGCCGATGGAAATTGGGAGCTTATTGAAGCCAACGAAAAAACCGCAAAAATTCGAGTTTTCGGAAAATACGCAAGTCTAACCGACGATTATGGAATGTATAAAGGAGAAGGAGCCAAGACCTTTCAGAAGATTTTTCAAGATTTTGTAATAATAAATTCAAAAAATATAGTTGGCGAGAAATTTATTGAGGAACTAATTCTTCCCGCACAATAATGCTTCAACTCATTTACACAATTGAGGATTATAGGTTCGGGTTTAATGGCAAAGAGAATTTAAACGAGCTAACCGGCTCTACAGGAACACATTTGGACTTTGGGGTTCGGGTTTATGATAGTAGGTTGGGGAGGTGGTTGGTGGTGGATCCGTTGGCGGCTAAGTATCCGGAATTATCCCCTTATACATATGTTGGTAATATGCCAATTGAAGCAATAGATGTAAACGGGGAAGATATTTACATAATCATCTATACAACGGGTAATCATAGAGGCGATGACATGTTAAAAGCTGCAGCAGATACTAGAGAAAAGGCCATTAAGAACTCACAAGATTTTAATCCAAAGGAAGATATTGTTGTAATGATTTCCGTTGCTGACATTTCTGATATAGAAATGAAGGTAGAAAAGAATATAGAATTATTATCGCCTGTATGGGGAAGCACCAAAGAAGTTGGAATTTTTTCTCATTCTGGCAAAGATGGACCAACAGGAACTATAGGAACTCGAACAAATCAACTTGATGAAAAACAGATGAAAATGGAAGGATGGGGTGGAATTGATTGGAATTGGTCTGGTGAAGATAATTTATTGGGAGTTTACGGTTGTCAATCTGCTTCATTTGCAGAGAAGTATTCACAACAGGATAATATGAAAGGTGTGTTTGTAGCCGGACAAAATGGTGATGCATTTCCGTCTATATATACAAATGTGGTCGAAAATACCGAAGAGATTGTGAATGATGATTATTCTAAAGTTGAGAATGTATACCTGGTATCTTCAAGCATAGTTGCAAAGCAACTTGGGATTACTAATGGAATGTCTTTTTATCTAAATGGAAAAAAAGATTATTCAAAAAGACAAGAAGGAGACATAAAAGAAATGAAAGCAAGACCAGTACCAAAAGGAGCAATACATAAATAGTGTTTTAATGGAAAAGATGGGAAATAAAGGTATAGGTTGCGGTATAGTAATAGGCTCATTTATCTCCATTATTTTGTTAGATATTTTTGTTGTATATGATACTGTTATACCTGACCCTTGTAAATATCATAATGAAAAAATAGAAACAAATTGGCTTTTTGACTTATTTTATAGCGTAAATGCCGGAAATAATTGGCACCCAGAAGCAACAATATTTCATATGATTTTTACACCTGTTTTGGGAATAATTGTTGGGGTTTTATTAGTTAAGTTCTTAGTAAAAGAAAGGTGACTCAGTACAGTATTTTGCACAAACTAAAACAATCCCCTACCAAATCCTACCAAATTTGGTAAATAATTGAATAGTAGATAAATGATGGTGCATGGGTTACTACAAATAACCGACCTTCCGATTATTCAGAAGATTCCTCACTCCGCTTCGCTGCGTTTACCAATGACGTATTTTACTAATAAATTAAAATTGAACTATTTGCAGATTAAGT
>JAFGXD010000100.1 GCA_016936815.1 Bacteroidales bacterium | reverse complement strand
TTCCGCCACCTGCAGTAACTGTAGCCGAACCTGTAGAAGCTCCGTTACAACCAACGTTGGTTGATGATGTAATATTTGCTGTAACTGATGTTGGTTCTGTTATTGTTGCTGAAGCAGTTTGAGTACAACCGTTATCATCAGTAACGGTAACAAAGTAAGTGCCATCTTCTAGATTGTTTGCTATTTGGGTAGTTTGACTTCCGGCAGAAATATCCCATTGATATGAATAATTTGGAGTGCCGTTGGTGGCAACAGCTAAAGCTGAACCGGAAGCATCATTTTCACAAAGAACATTCACTTGATTTACAATTGAAACATTCAGTGGGTCAGATGGTTCGCTGATGCTTACTAGTCCATGAGTGAATTTGCAGAAATTTGCATCAGAAATTTGCACAGAGTAATTAGCTGCGCATAGATTAATTGCAGAAGAAGTAATATCAGGCAAAATTTCAACAAATTCTATTCTCCAGGATAAAAGTGAACCATCAATTCCGCCATTGTGTGTTTCATCTATTTCTAAAAACCATGTTCCATTTGGATCTTGATTATTTTCAAAAAGATGTAAATCTCCCTCAGGGTTATAGTCTCCAGAGAAAGGAGCATCACCTGCAGATGCTATTTCTAAAGTGCTAGCCATTGTGAAGCAAACATCGTTAAAATCTCCACTGGTACTTCCTCCCTCATCTTCAACCAAAACAATCTGAGTACCAATGGGATATTCAAGATAAATATCCAAATCTTCGCTTTGATCATGATCAATTGTCAAACAAACTCTATCTAATAGTAGAGTTGTCCCATCTAAATTGGGTCCCAAACCAGTAACAACTGCACTAAATCTTTGATTACTGGTATTATTTATTATTTGTCCTGTTGAACCAACAAAGCTAAAATTCTTTCCCCAAATATAAGAAAAGGTTCCAACTCCTCCACTTGGAATAACATTTATATCTCCGTCGCAGTCGCCATTACATAAAATATTATTTACAGTAGAACTTGCTGAAATAGGATCCGGCTCCTCTAAAATTATGCTTTCCACTGTTGAGCATGAGTTACCATCTGTAATAGTAACTGAATAAGTGCCTCCATCTAAACCTGTTGCAGTTGCAGTTGTTTGCGAAGATGGATCATCCCAGGAATAGGTTAAAGGATTAACCCCAAACGCTGATACTGTTATTTCTCCATCTCCATCTCCGTTGCATTCAATTTCGTTAGTAACAAAAATAGCTGAGTTAATAAAGTTTCCACTTTTCCAAGTAATATCGAAACCTTCAAAAACATTACTTCCATCAGAATGCCAAACAATAAACAGTGATCCTCCGGTTGAAGATATTGTTGTTGGAGGAAAGGAATTGTTACAGTATTTTCCGATTAATGGATCTCCATTTGAGGTTCCATCGTAAATGCTCAAGAAGTCAAAAGCACAACTTGGATTCGATTGAACATCAAAACTGTTCATTGTTAGAATAACTGTGGTAGCACCTGTTGGAGAAATTGTAAAAGAAAAGTCCTCATCATTAGAATATGCTCCGGTTTGCCCACCTGAATCATAAAATGTGCCTGAACATTCTGTTACTATAGTCCCATCAAGTAAATCAATTGTATTTTGTCCAAACACAAAATTTGTAAGAAGAATTAATGAAAAGATTAGTAAAAAAGTTTTCATAGTTTTTTTTTTTTTGAAAATGTATAAGTAGAAATTTTCATTTCAGTTCTAAATCGGAATTAATTTTTATTAAAGTAATCATGCTGTTTTCTTCTGTGAGAGTTGAGCCAACAAAAGCAAATCCGCCAAAAGATGATTCTATTATTGAATTTCCTTTTTCATCGCCGGTTCCACCAAAAGTTGCTGAACGAACTTCATTTCCATTATTATCTATTTCAACCAAATAATAATCGGTTCTACCTTCGCCAAAACTTTCTGTAGCACCCAGAATTAGATAATTTCCATTTGAAATAGATACAACTTTTTCACAATATTCGGTCTTATCTCCTCCAAATTTCTTTTCCCAGGTTACCTCATGAATATCTTTTCCTGTCTTTGCACAAAAAATGTCGGTATTATTAGTGGAAACATCTGTTGACGTACCAACAATTAAGTATCCATTATCAATTTCAACAATTGAAGCAGCATTATCGCTACCTGTTCCTCCATAAGTAAACTTATCGGTAAGAAGCCCGGATTCGTTAGTTTCAATCAAAATTAAATTATTACCATCCTGACCTGGTTCAGAGAAGCTGTTTGTTGTACCTAAAACAATAAAACCTTTGTCGTCTTTTTCAATTACATCAATTCCTGTTTCAGAAAAAGCACCTCCGTATCGTTTTGCCCAAATACTATCGCCTGCCTGATTAGTTCTAATAAGCAAAATATCATCAAGGCCTGCAGGATTTCCATTACCTGAATTAGCTTCATCCGAATAACCTGCTATAATGTATCCTCCATCATAAGTTTGTTTTACACATAAACCTTCTTCTGAAGATTTGTTTCCAAACGATTTTTGCCAGATAGTATTACCCAAATAATCGGTTTTAATTAGCAATACATCTTCCTTATTATCAGAAATAATTGTTGTACCGGCAATAATATATCCACCATCAATAGTTTTTTGAACAAAAAATCCACGGTCGTTTAGAGTGTCGCCAAAAGTTTTTGACCAAACCTGATTTCCAAACTTATTTGTTTTAATTAAAATAACATCTGTTTCCTTGGTTAGTTTTGTAGTTGTTCCAACAATAATGTATCCTTCATCAGAATCCTGAATTAGTCCATAGCCAACATCATTTTGCGAGTCACCAAAAAACTTAATAAAGAAATCCGTTTGGTTATCACTAATTCCATCTGATTTTGAACAAGAATGCAAAAGTGAAATAAACAAAATCAGACTCAAATATTTAATCATTTTTTTCATAGAATTTATTTTAGCATTGGCTTATAAAAGGAATAAGTATACCCGAATGATAATAATAAGTTGTTAAGAGTAAAATCATTATCTATATAGAAATACTTATAAATTAACTCAGGAGAAGTATATCTGTTTTCAACTTTTGTTTGGTTAGTTAGTCCATGTAGATATCTAATCTCAAAAAATAAGTCTCCTCTCTTAATTTTGTATTTAGTTCCAATGGCTGCCAAAGCACTTGCAGAATACCTATTCCTGTATTGCGTTAATTCAACATCGGAACCGGTAATATCTCTATGACTATTATCTATATATTTTCTAATTGAAGTTCCAAATACGTTAAGATTGTATGAGTTATTGAAACCCAGTCGTATATATGGCTTTATCTTATTTATTTCGAATTGATAAGTTATTGATAATGGTAAAGAAAGTTTGGTTTGTTTCTCGTCGAAAGTAACAACAGCAAAGCTAAAAACTGAGTCGGAGTATTCAAAAGTACTTTGATTGATGGAGAATTCCGTACTTAATTCAACATGATTAATTAAATACCTGTTAAATCTAATACCAAATTGATATCCCATACCTGAGGAAAAATCGTAACCTCTTTTTGTTACATTGTGAACACCATAAAACTCTGTAGGGTTAATGTTTGAGTAGTTAGTTCCTCCAAAAACCCCAAAAGAATAAAGAGGTAAGGTTCTAAATTTTTCCATAAGGCTTACAAATTCAGAAGGGTCTACAACTTTATTAACTTCATATTCGGGTTCGAGTTTTAAAAGCTCAAGCATAAAAGCCTCAGCTTCTTCTTTATTATCGTCGAAAAGGAACGATATAATTATTAATCTGTATGCTCTTAATTTTTCATCTTTAGAAAAACCATTTTTCAAACAATCGTTAAGTAATGAAGGTACATCTTCAATAACGCCGTTATCAAACATTTTCTCGGCTTCTTTAAGAATTACTGCACAGTTTTGTTGACTATACAAAGAGTTTGCTGAGACAGAAAATAATAATAATAAAACAAATAGTTTATTCATTTCGTAAATATTTCGAGTTTAAGGTTTTAGTTCTTTAGTTTTCAAAAACGGAATATCTTCTCCAACATAAGTATTCCATTCGTTTTGAGTCATATTCCTTGTAATTGTTGATAATAATCGTTTAGCCATGTTTCTAGATTGTATATCCCATTTCTTAATAACAGAATTAGAGCAGGCCGTTATTAGTTCCTTATTCCCACTACTAAAAGCAAGAGCTAAAACCCATGCATCGTGGTCTTTAAGTACTATTGGTTCAATATTTAGGTTGCCGGATTGCCAAATTTTCGTACTATTGTCGGAGCTTGCCGATGCCAAAAGTTTATCGTCGGAACTAAACTGTAAATCGTTAATTCTGGCATTATGTCCTTTATACTTTCCAATAAGTTCTTTGCTTGAAAAATTCCATAAGTAAATATTTCCAAGTTTATCGCCGGCAGCAATTATTTTACCATCGTTGCTAAAAGTAACAATGTTCATTGTTTCAGTTCCTGTGTAAAGAATTTGTTCTTTAAGAGATTTACAATCCCATAATACAATTTTGCCATTTATTGTTGCTGCGGCAATATATTTATCGTCTGGAGAAACACAAACCGATTTAATAGCGGAACTGCATCTTCCAACAAAAGTTTTTTCGGATGAGTTATTATTCCATTTTAAAACAACACTATCTGCACCACCGGAAACAAGGAATTGATTATCGTTTGAAAAAAATACAGAGTTAACATGACCTGTATGTCCTTCTAGCCTGTTTTTGCTTCCATTTGTTAGGTCGAGTATAAGAATTTGGCTTGATTCTGAAGCGCATGCCAAATATTTTTGATTTGGACTTTGAGCAATATCCTGAAAAATAATATTCTCAGAGTATATTACTTTACCTGATTTTGTAGAATCTTTAATATCCCATTGAATAATTTTTCCATCACTACCAGATGTGTAGAAATTATTATTATTTGTTGAAAATGCAATTGAACGAACAGCATTTTGATGACCGGAAAAAGCGTTAAATTCTTGTCCTAAGGCAGATTTCAGAGAATAATACAAGCCAGAATACACATCAGGATTATATTCGCCACCCTTATATTCCTTATTGAAATAATATGCTTGATAAGCCAAAAGAGATTTTCTTTCGGGATTATCGGTTATTTGAACAGATTTTACAGCCATTGATTGTGCAATAGAAATCATTCTTAACTTGTAAGCATCTTCTCTTGCAAGTTCAGCTTTATTTTTTTCAACAAGAGCTTCTTTAGATTTTAGTTCAGCAAGCTTTCTTTGTTCGTTTGCTTCATTAGATTTTCTAAAAGCAATTTCTCTTTGAAGTCTTGCTTCCTCTAAACTTTCAAGAGCAAAGTTCTTTTGTTTTTCAGCTTCTTTTTGTTGTCTAATTGCTTCAACTTGTCTTGTGTTAGCAATATTTTGTTGATCTTCAGCTCTTTGTCTTTGTTTTTCAGCCTCTTCCTTTTGAATTTTGGCTTCTTTTTCTCTGGAAAGAGCAATTTGGGTTTGTTCTTCAGCTTTTTTTCTTTGTTTGTTAGATTCTTGTTGCATGATAATGGCGTAAACCATAAATGCAATTGAAATTATTGCAGCTGTTCCAAGCACGATTGCAAAAATCCTAGATCTTCTTAGGGCTTTTTTCTGAAGTCTTATTTTGTTTTGTTCTTCGGCAATGTATTCTTTTTCAGATGTTTCGAGGTATACCATTGTTCTTTCAAACGCAGGTGCATAGCGTTTTGCCCAAGTAAGAGTAGGTTGTTTTTCTTTTTTCCAGTTTACGGCAAGATGTAAGTCGGGGGGACGCCAAAGGCCAATTTTTCCTTCCTGATATGATGCGGCAGCCTCAGAAAGTCTAACATACATTTGAACTGCAATAGATTCTTCATCAACCCAAATTTTAAGTTTATCCCAGATACGCATCATACTCTCGTGAGAGATGTCGATAATGGAATTTTTTGATAAGTCCTGATCTGAAGAAGTTAAGAAAGACCTACCTTTCGACCTAAATCTCTCAATTACTGCAATTACCTTTTTTTCTGAAGCTTGTGAAATGGCTGCAATTTCATTTACGCTTGAAGGATGTCTTATTCCTCTGTTATCGCTACCACGTTCGGTAAGTGTTTTAAAGAGATTTTCGCAAATACGTTTTTCGTCAGGGTCTAATTCATCGTAAGCCTCGTTAGCATGTTTTGAAAGAGCAGTTTCAATACAACCAATAGCTTCATAATGAATGATATCCATTTCTTCTTCAACCTTCTTATTGGAAACCCAATAGTCCCAGGTTCTCATTAAAGCATGTTGGAGAATTGGTAACTGATCGGGATTATCTCCAACATCATTAAGAAGTTGATTAACAAGTTTGTCGGATATTTTTCCGCCTCCAACCGCCACCGGACCTTCTATTGCAGCACGAAGGTTTTCTCTGGTCATTTGTGGAACCAGATAGTGACTATTATTAATAAATTGTGTTAGTTCCTGATATTGCGAACATTCACCAATAAAATCGGATCGCATTGTCATTACAATATATACAGGTACTTCTGTTTGTTTAACTGCTTCAAGTAAAAGTTTTACAAAAGCATAAGATTCGTTTGATGAGTTTGTATTATCGAATTTCTTCTTAAAACGAAATAATTCTTCAAATTGGTCGGCTAGGATTAGAATGTTTTCATCCTCATCTTTGTCTAATTGTTTAATGGCTTCAACAAGTCCCAGAGAACTGCTTTCCAAAACCGATCTTGTAATTGCTTTATTGTATGCCGGATCGGTTTTTTTGTCGTAGCCGGCTATTGCTTCTGCAAGGTTGCCAATAGGATCGTTTCCCGGACGAGTAACAATAACTTTCCATTTGGCTCCGGCTTCGGTAATAAAACCACCATGCAAAATTGGAACAAGTCCGCAATACATAAGTGATGATTTTCCACTACCCGAGGAACCAACAACCGCAACAAAACGATTCTTGGAAAGATTATAAAGAACTTCTTCACTTTGCCCTTCTCTACCAAAAAATAGAGGACTTTCTTCGATGCTAAATGGTCGAAGACCTGGAAATGGATTGTTTAGTTCTAAATCTGTTGTTTTTGTATTAATGCTCATATTTTAATTCATTAATTTTTCAATTAATGGCTTTATCATTTCTTCGTTATTACTATTATTGCCATTTATTATCAAATAGTCGTTGTTTATAGGAATATTATCGATGTGTATTTTTGTAATTAAGGCTTTTGCTTTGTATATTTTCTTTCGACCAAATCCTAAAGATTTCAATACATCGTTCATTTTGCTTTTTGTCCATTGTCCGGAAGGATTATCAGAAATTATTACAACTCCATCGCAATTAATTAGATTCTGGCGGTGATTGGCAATAAGGTAGTGATTCTCTAATTTTTCGTCTAAAAGACAGGCTGAAATTCCGGATTTTTCCAGTGTGTTTGAAATTCCAGCGGCAAATTGTTTATCTTTTGGTTCAAAAATAAGGTATGTAGATATATTTTTAGAATAATTACTTTGATTAATTGTATTTGATTTAGTTTCTTTTAGTGTTCTATGCATAATAGATTTAAACTCTTCAATTGGAGTTTGAACTAATTCTGCGCCAAGTAGTTCTGAGCTACTTCTTTTCAATCTTTCAATATTTATTCTCTGAGCTTCTTCTTCAAAAAGCAGGTCTGGTGGAATCCAGATTAACCGCTTTATTTTTCCTTTACTTTCTTCAAAGTATTTTGCGCTAAGATTATTTTGAAAGTCTACAATATTTGTGTTAATGCTTTGAATAATAGAGCCTTCTAGCGACCCGTAAATATGTATGGCTAAATCGGAGAAATTTAGACATTCCAGAATATACTTTTCCAAAAGGTTTTTATCATCAGGTAATTGATTGTCGGGAAGAACTTTATATCCATAATGAATAAGTTCTCGTTTAATAATTTCCCTGTTAAAAATTTGGTCGGTTCCTGTTTCGGCTAAGAAAACGGTTTTGGTAAGTTTATTTCCGCTTTGCAAAATGGTACTTGCAATATTGTAAGCCATATCAATAAGTCTTAACCGAAATTCTCTTAATTCGGTAAAACCTTTGTTATTATTGAAATTTACCGGGCATATTTCTGTTTCATTCTTAACAAAAAAGCGGTATGGTAAAAGGTTTCTAATAAGTTCGGGTTGGTTTGCCTTTCTTACATCTGAAATAAGTAGTTTTATTATTCTTTGTTCAGATTTGGTTCCTGATAAGTCTTTATTTATTGCAGATAGAATTGTTGCCAGTTCCTGAACTGATTGAGTTGAAGACGAGTAACTTTCGTCGATTACAATTATAAAAACTGAAGTTTTGGAAAAGATTTCAACCGGGGCTGTTGCCGCAAAAGCATTATCTGAAAGAAGATTCATGCTTGTGAGAATCTTTGTTTGCCTTTTTAGAATTCTATCTGTTAAATCTTTTATTAATATGCTGAAACTATTAACCCAGTTGGCAACTTCGGGTTTATTTTCTGATGTACAACTTATAAAAATATCGAACTTATTATCCACTGTTTTTCTTTTTATTAGTTTATTTTAACGCCTATTACTAAAATATCATCAACTTGTTCGTTGGTTCCCATCCATTCGAATAGATTTTTTTCCAACAGTTCTTTCTGTTTTTCCATAGGACTTTTGTGTATATCCAGCAAAATTTGTCGGAACCTTTTGTACATTATTTTCTTGTTAACCGGACCACCGAATTGATCGGCATATCCATCGGAAAATACATATATGCAATCTCCTGGTAATAAATCTATTTCATGATTCTGATACTTGTCTGATTCATCAGGTTCGTGTGAGCCAATAGGGCTCTTATCAGCTTTATATTCAACAAGTTCATTATTTCTAATTAAATAAAGCGGATTATATGCTCCGGCATACTGCAATTTTCTTTCTTCAAAATCTACAGCACAGAGGGCTATATCCATTCCATCTCTAACGTTGCTTTGGGCAGAATCTCTTCTTAATGAGTTTGTTACCCCTATGTTAAGTTCGTCGAGTATTTTTCCCGGATTAACAATCCCTTGAACATTAACAATATAGGCTAATTGGTCGTTTCCTACAATAGACATAAATGCGCCCGGAACACCATGTCCTGTACAGTCAACAGCCGAGAATAAAATATAGTTTTCCTTTTGGGCAATCCAGTAGAAGTCGCCCGAAACAATATCTTTGGGTTTATAAAGTATGAAACTGTCGCGAAGAAGCTGCTTAATAAGGTGGTCGGGTGGTAGTATTGCATTTTGAATTCTTTTAGCGTAGCGAATACTATCGGTAATATGTTTGTTTTGGATTTCTATTTTTTCGTAAGCAACTTCCAGGCGGTAGTTTTTATCGGAAAGTGCGTCTCTTTGGGCTTCAATTTCCTCTTTTTTCTGTTCAATTTCTGCTGTTCTTTCTTTAACTTTTTGCTCCAGTTCGTTATAGTATTCTTCAATTCTCTCCAACATATAATTGAAGTGTTCGGAGAGTTTGGTTATTTCATTATTTCCTTCAATTTCGGCTCGTGCTTCCAGCTTTCCTTCCGCAATTCTATTAACGTTATCAACAAGTTTTTTTAATGGTCTTGTAATAACTTTGGTTTTGTTGTAGATAAGTAAGATTACTGCAATAATTGTTAGTCCGAAAATTATTATAGCTTTCAGCAATTCATAAGCAAGTAGTGCTCTATCCTTTGATCGGTCGGTAACAATTTGAATAACAGACCCTTTATATAGACTTGTATTTTTTCTTTCCATGTAAATATAATCGGCAGTAAGTCTTTTGCCATCAGTTTTCATTTCAACTATTTTATTTTTTTCTGTAGCAAAAACATCCTTAAGAGTGCTATGAAGCTCTTTTCCTAATTCTTCTCTGCTAACCAAGGAAAAGGGATTAATCTCTCCAATAAATAAATCGACTGAAACAATTCCTGCTTCTTCGTTAGAAAGATCACTTATTGTTTTTTGAATTGCCTCAATAAGGTTATCGGCATCGGCTGAATAAAATCCAATTTCAATAATGTATTTTCCATCAATTGTGGGGTGGTATGTATATTTTTTTAGTCTTCTTGTACTTTGTTCAATTGTAAATCGTTCACTTACAAATTTCTTTTCTTTTAGAATGTTTAGTAAATAGTTTTTATGATCTTCGCCAAAGTCGAAAAAATTCAAATGTAAATCTTCATCAAAGGTTGTATTTACGACCAGTCCATTTGTATTAATAACATAAATGTCTTCCATATTTGGATCCATATTCAAATCTTCCTGTACTTTTGTCAGATTCAAATTTTCAATACTGTCGGTTGAGACAAATATTTCATTAACAAGTTTATTGCTAAGCCATTCCATTTTTTCATCAAGTTTTGCTTCAATTAGTCCTAAAGCAAGATCCTGAAATTCCATGGTATTTCTTATTTCATCAATAATTATTTTGTTTTTAACATTATTTGATTGAACAAGAATATTTTTGGTTTGTAAGTAATTAAGACTGGCCAAAACTAGTAATGCAATAACTACCGGGATAACCACATTTAAAATCAACTGTTTGAAAATTGTAGTTGATTTCATTTTTTTAAATTTTTTCTTTCCGAATAAACCTAGCATATTTATTAATTATTAGTATTAGACAATTTTGTTTACTAAATTCGATATTTTTGGATAATAATTTATGTATTTACAAACCGTTGCGAAAGGAAGATTAATAATAATTGTAAGTTCTTCGGCTTCCAATTCATTTTCAATTTCAGGTATTTGACTTAGAGGAATAATTATTCCATTATTTAAGATTTCAGCTTGCATTGCGCCTTTTTTTCTTATTTTCAGAGCTCCGGTTCTAATTACTAGAATGTCGTTATGCTTAATTGAACCGGAAATTTTTATTTTATCTCCATTTCCTAATCTTATCTCTTTTGCTTCTTCAACTATTTCAAGTAAAATTTCTTCATCAATGCTTTCGAATTGGGAGATTTTTTTCAAAAAAATTACATTGTGAAAAAGCAGATTCTCCGGTTCTTTATTTTTAAGAATCTTCATTAGGCTGTTTCTTTTCTGAATATCCAGTCTTTCTAAACATTCTGCATAAAATTTGGAATCTATTTGGTTTATTATTCCTGCAGCAAGTTCACTCATAAGCTTATCATTATTAAATAAGTGAGCAACAATATCTATTCCAACAGAATAGTTTTCTAATTTGCTTATTGCGTTTAAGCTAATAGCTTTACTCCATCTGCTAATCCAGTTAATATCTCTATTTATTAATGAGTTAAGTATTTGGTGGGGTTCCATTTTTTCAAGAGGAAAATGATCCTGAAATCTTCTTACTCTTTCATATTCGGAAATATCTTCAAAAACAATCATTAAAATAGGTTTTATGTTCTCATCAATAAACAAATCGAGAAGCTCTAAAGCAAAGCTAATTCCTTCTGCTGTTTCCAATTCCAAATTTTCTTTAACATGAGAAACCGATTTTGGGTTGTAAGCTATAGAAAGGATAAGAAAAATATTTTCATAGTTCTTTTTAATTTCTTGCTCCATTGTTCTAATCAGGTCTAAATCATTAAGATTTTCTCTTAATTGAACTAGAATGTTTAAATTCCATGCAATTATTCTGATATTGTCTGTAAGTATCATATTAATTTTTGCCTTTTCTTCTTGGTTTTCGGCAAAATATCCACATTTATTAAGTGAATGACAGGTTTCAATAATAATATTGTGATTGTAATAATTTAGTTTATTAATCAATAGTTTAATGGCTTGTTTACCACCTGTAATGCCAAATAGTTTAATTATTTGAATCTGAACTTTGTGATTTAACCCCGATTTGTAGAAAAACTGGTCGATTTGTGGCAAAGCTTCTTTTCCATAAGCTAAAAGGGCTTCGTAGGCATAATTATGATATAAATCTGAATCAAGATAATCAACAATTGCCGGAATAAATTCTTTGTCCTTTATTAGGGATGAGGCTCTAATAGCGGCTATTCTTACTTCCGGAAAAATGTCTCTGAGCAAAACTATTAGGTATTTTGATAATTCAGGATTTTTGTTTAGCGATAAGATATTTGCTGCCATTATTTTATCTGCAGGATATGCTGAGGATACAAGTTCAGCAATAATTGTAGATGTTGAGTTGCTTTCAACTTTCTCTATTAATTTAGAATGAATTTTTGTTGCTTCATTCTTTAATGTTTCATTTTTTTCTTGATTAATGTATTTTTTCAGAGATTCTGCAAGTGCAAATTGTTGTTCTGAGCTAATTCGCTTAAGTAATTGTTTTGATATTTCTTCTTTGCCTGATAGAAGAGCCGATTCGCAGAATTTAGTGTACAGTAATGGCGACAATTCCTTTGCAAAATCCAGCATTACATTTGCCATTACAGGTTCAACTTTGTTGTCGGCAATGTAATTACCAATATTTTCACTGAATTGATTTTCTCTTTCTTTTTCTTTTTCCTTTTCATTTCCTCTTGATTTGTCAAGAGTTACCTCCAAAGATTGTCGGTATTCTTTGTGAAGTTTCAATCCAACAAAAATCCAAATAACTGTAATTATCAGTAGAAAAATCGAATAATGAATTGGTTCGAAAAAATCGAACAATCCAATAATTAACAGAACTAATCCCGATAATATTGCAGCAATTTCGTTTACCATTCCGTCAACTGCCACTTGCACTCTGTGACGAATTGAGACATCCATTGACTGATATAAGACTTTTTGAGAGGGAACTTCTATACCACTTTTTAAAGAAACAGAAAATAATCTGCCAAGTGAAATTAGGAGGAAGAATAGCATAAAACTTGCGGATTCAACAGCGTAGCCAAAAAGAAAGCCTACAATAATTGCTAAAATAGTACAAATTCCCAGTATTGCCGGCGGTAGAATGAGGTTTAGTTTTAATCCATATACTTTAGTAAGTTTACTGTATGCAAATGTTTTGAAAAGAAGTGTAAAAAACATTAAACTAGCCATAAAAACGCCTAAAAATGTTGTATATTCTCCTTCTCCTGAATATTTTGCTTTTGTTATCGGGAGAAAGGTGTAAAACATAAAAAACGCAGCAAGCATAGATAAAACCACGAACATTGCCATTGCTCTTACGTATCTTATTTTGAATAACTTAATTAAACTTACCGGCGTGGAAGAATCTCTTGTATTTTTTTCCTGTGACTTGTTTAAATTGAATTTGCTGCTAATAATTATTTGAATAAGTAGTGCAACAATTATGCTTCCCGAAGAAATGAATAATAAGTTTTTTGTATCCTTCAATAAATTAAGAAGAACGGGAACCATTAACATTATAACAATAATACCGATAATTTGTCCGGAATCTATTAGACCAAATAATCGTTTTCCCTGACGTAGAGTAAACAGTCGCGAAGCCATACCCCAGAATCCAACAATTCCTAATAAATTGAGAGGCCCCATCATTATAAAAACGAGAAAAATTAATATTTTGCCGGAATAAAAGTCGAAGCCTAGCCTAAGAAAAAGTGTAATTAAAGAAATACAAAGTAGATTTAGAATAATTAGTCTGGAGAAGGGAATAATTGCTTGAAGTTTAGAATACGCGGCGGTTAGTGTAAAGCCTACTAATCCTGAAACAAGAAATGCCTTAGGTAACATGTCTTCTCCAAACTCATCCATAAACATTGCAGTGGCTGAGATGTCGAATATTGAAAGAAAAACTCCCAGAAAAACTGTTTGTAGCAGCATAAGATATACTGCTGTTTGTTCCTCTTTATTAATGTTGAGGGCCTTATTTATACCACTACCAATGGATGCCATTGCAATAATTCATTTATTTGTTTGTCTTTTTCAATCTTTCTCCTATTATGCCTCATTAAAATTTAATCTACTGAAACATAATTAATTCAAATCTCTTTTATGGGGAACAAATATAATTAAAAACATTAAAAACCAATTAATATTAGGAAATAAATTGACGGATGATAAAAGAGTCTTGGGAATTTTTTAATAAAAAGATATTGGAAATTGATTTGAACGCAGGTAGTTTTATTTTATTTTTTTGAAAATTTTAAATGATAAACTCTCAGATTTTATGTTGTTTCTTAAGAGCAATTCTAAATGTAGTGCCTTTTCCGGGTTCTGAGAATTTTACAAATATTTTTCCTTTGTGGTAAAATTCAACAATTCTTTTGGTTAGGGATAGTCCTAAACCCCAACCTCTCTTTTTTGTTGTATAACCAGGTTGAAAAACAGTTTTATATTTAGATTTAGGTATGCCTTTACCTGAATCGATTACGTCTATGTAAACAAATTGAGTATGATCAGATAGTTTTACTTCAATTGTACCACTACCTTCCATTGCATCAATTGCATTTTTTAGCAGATTTTCTATTACCCATGCAAAAAGAACAGGGTTAATAGGAGCTTCAATTTCATTGTTGTTATAATCTACATTGAAAGATACTTTTTGTGATGTTCTGTTTTTAATGTAGTTTATTGATGTTTGCAGCATTTCAACAAGGTTTGTTTTCTCCAAAACAGGAGCTGCTCCTATTTTAGAAAATCTTTCTGTAATTGTCTCTAGTCGATTAATATCTTTTTCAACTTCGTCAATTATTTCTTCATCAATTTTTTTAAGTTTCAATAACTCAACCCAAGCAAGTAGAGATGATGTTGGGGTTCCTAATTGATGTGCTGTTTCTTTCGACATCCCAACCCAAACCTGATTTTGTTCAGCTTTTCTTGAGCTGTTGAAGGCCAAATAAGCAATAAAAATAAATATTGCTATTATAATTATTAGTATTGCAGGAAAATATTTTAGTTGTGTTAATAGAAAAGAATCTTCATAAAATACATAATGAGTTTTGTTATCTATTTTAACTTTTATTGGTTTATTTTGAGCCGACATTTTGTCAATTTTATTCTTCATTAATTCTGGTGTAGAAATTTCTGAAGAATCTATATTTCCAAAGGCTAAAATTTCTGTGTAAGTACTGTCGGAAATAATAACAGGTACCGAGGCAGAGTTAACAACAACATCGGTGATGAATGATTGAATTAAATCGTTAAGAATAAGTTGTATACGAGAAAAAAGTCTAGAATCTTTATAGTGTATCCATCCAAAAAAGGTTTCTTTATATTTTACCTCAATAGGTGAATATTTATAGAAATCTGATTTTATTTCATCCGGAATTTTCTCTCCTTTTTTAGGTTCCGGTTCAACATTCATTGAAGAAACAATTATGCTGTCTTTGTTGGTTAAAATAAGTGGTATATTCTTGTTGGAAGTAATTATTTCAGTCAAAACAGCGAGGTGTTCTAAATCGTCAATTTCAATAATTTTTTTTGTTACATCTGCATGAAATTCTACTTTTGCTCTTTCTTCGTTAGCAATATCATTAAACAATTCTTTGGTGTAGTTTACAAGAAGCAGTTTTTTATGTATTGCCTGAGCCCATATTTCAATTTTTGTTTTTTCTTCTTCTTTAAGTTTTTCAACCATTAAGCTTGTATACCAAAGAGATGCGGCGCCAATAATAATAGCGAGCAGCACCAGGAAAATATTCCATCTTTGTTTTTTAGAGTAAATGTTCAAATCCTTTAATTTTGGGAAGGCAAAAATAGAAAAACCATGTTAATGAACAATTAAAATGAAAATTATTTTTTTGTTTTTCGGTATTTTGGCAATTTATACAATTATTTCATTTTAGCTATAATATCACCTTTTTGAACTATATCTCCGTGTTGAAAAAAGACTTTATCAAGGTTTCCATTCTTTACAGCAACAATTTCGTGGTAATTACAATTAGCTTCAAGATAGCAAATCCTATCGCCTTGTTCTAATTTTTGACCCGGTTCAACTGGTTTTTCGTCATTAAAAAAATTAAATTCCAAAAGTAATTTCCCGGAATATGGAGCAATAATGTCATTTTCTCCGGGAACACCATTATTTGTTGATTTTTTATGAGGTTTAGTTTCTGTATTTCTTAGTTTCATTATTTCTTCATCGAAGCGTTTTTTTGCAATTCCCGATTTATAATCACGATATTGTCGGTCATGCATTGCTAATTCGAAAAGTTCTTCGTCATCCTGACCAAAATCCCAGTTGTTTTCTTTCATTTCAGCTTTATACTTATCTAGCTCATTTGGATAATTATCTTGAGGGACGCCGGAGTAAAATTCTCTATTCTGTGATTTTGCCAAATTTATTATTTCTTCATCAAGTGGGCCTGGCAAATTTCCGGCTTTTCCAAGAATCATATCCCAGGTGTTATTGTCTATCATTTGATACCGATTTTTTCCTTGAAGAAGGTGCATTACATTTAGAAGAGCAATATTTTTAACGTACTGACTAAACGGTGTAACAAGTGGAGGATATCCAAGTTTTGGCCAAATATGAGACACTTCTTCAAATAGTTTTACTAACAAATCGTCTATTGTTAGACTTGGTTTTCCTGCCATTTCCAAAGATCTGTTAATTCCTTCAAAAACTCCCTGTAAATCGGCCATCATGCTTCCCATCATTCCACCGGGAAGACCTGATTGAACTAGTAAAGATGACATATATCGGTTTCTTGGGTCTATGAAATATCCTAAAAAGTCGTCCATAAATTCTTGATTTAGGGCTCGAGCTTTCATGTAGGCATTCATGTTTATTTCCGGAACATCAAATCCTGCATCTTTTAACATAGCTTGCACGGTAATAACGTCGGGATGAACCATTCCCCAAGAAAGAGGTTCCATTGCAACATCAATATAATCTGCGCCGGCTTTAGCAACTTCAAGCATTGAGGCAACCGAGAATCCCGGGCCGCTATGTCCGTGATATTGAACAATTATTTGTGGATGTCTTTTTTTAATTTGACTAACCAATAAACCTAATGAAACAGGTCTTCCAATTCCGGCCATATCTTTCAGGCAAATTTCATCGGTTCCATATTCCACAAGTTTGTCAACAACCGACATGAAATGTTCAATAGTATGAACCTCTGAATGAGTTATGCTAAGAGTTCCTTGTGAAATCATTCCGGCTTCTTTGGCATATTTTACTGAAAGTTCCAGATTTCTATGATCGTTAAGACCACAGAAAGATCTTGCAATATCAACACCTTGAGCTTTTTTTACCTTATACATTAATTGTCTTACATCAGCCGGAACGGGGTACATTCTTATTCCGTTTAAGGCTCTTTCAAGCATGTGTGTTTGAATTCCTGCTTCATTAAACGGCTTTGTCCATTTTCTAACAGCATTGTTAGGATTTTCCCCATATAACAAATTCACTTGTTCGAAGGCTCCACCATTTGTTTCAATTCGGGCGAAACAACCCATATCAATAATAACCGGAGCTATCCGTTCCAACTGGTCAATTCTGGGTACATATTTACCCGACGATTGCCACATGTCCCTGTATACAAGGCTGAATTGAATTTTTCTTTTCATTTGGAATTTTCTAAAAACAAGTAAAAAACAATCCCGAAAGATACTGAATATTTGAATTATTTAGAAAAATTCCAGAAAAAAAATGGGCGACAATTTGCCGCCCAATATTATTATTGTTAATGATTTTTTTATTTGTTTATCATTATTCGTTGTTGATGAACCAGTTTGTTGTCGTTTTTAACTCTCAGCAGATAAGTTCCGTTTGGAATGTTTCTCAACACGTACATTATTGTTTTGCCGGGTATTTCTTCAGAATTTACAATTCTACCTGTTAAATCGACCAATTCGACAACCATATTGCTGTTAGAATATTCGAGTTCGATTGTAACATTTCCTGAATGGCTAGGATTCGGATAAATTTTAATATTGTTGTTGTTTGATATTTGATTTACAGAGGTGAAATCATCAATTAAAAACATGTCTGAAGTTGAGCAGCCATTGGCATCAGTTATTGTAACGTAATGTATACCATAGCATAATCCTGTTGCCGGACTTCCGGAGGCTCCCGATGACCATGTGTATGAATATGGAGGAGTTCCACCTGTAACATTAGGTGTTGCAGTTCCTGAACATCCGGAATAATCCGGTGAAACATCAATGTAGTTAAGTTCGAGCAAATCAGGATCTACAATATGAAAACTATAATCCAGATAACAGCCAACATTATCTGTTACTCTTAGGTAATAGAATCCTCTGCAAAGTCCGTACATATCTTCTGTAGGAGCAGGTGTGCCCGATGCTGAAAATTCCCAGTTCATGGTAAATGGGGGAGAAACTCCATCGGGACTTACATGCATTTCACCCAAACAATCGTTCCAGCAAAGTGCATAATTTGCATATTCAAAAGTTGTTGCTGATAAGTCTGAAACCACAATAATACAACTATCGGTTACACTATTATCACAAAGGTCGGAAATAGTTGCATAGTAGATATTATATCCGGGTGAAGGAACAACCCAAATAATACTATCTGTTTGCCCTACCACACCATTACTCCACTGATAATAAAGAAAGTCTGATGGGTGACTATCTGAATAACCCCTAATCATAATTGAATCCGGAACTTCTCCGTCGCAATATCTTAAATCGTTTGGAGTAACCCCGGCTTTAAAAACTATAAAGTCTAGAATCCAAATGGTATCTGATACAGATTCAAGGCTGCAAGGGCAACCGGAAAGAAGGTCTATTGTAAAATATTCAACAGGTTCTCCAACACCATCGTTAAAAGCTTCGAACCAAATAGTGTCATAAATATCTCCTGCAGAAATCCAGATTGAAGATGGTAAAGCTGTATAATCAACTCCATAAGAAGCAGGGCCACCGTAAGAAAGTAATACTTGAACGGAATCTAACAAAGCTTCCGCCGATTGGTCTAATCTTGAAAAAACGTAATAGTTAAAGCAACCTTCATAAATTTCGTTGTTTGCGCCGTAAATTGGATCGGGGTTTTCCATAAGAACGTTTCCTCCTGAATCGAAAGATCCGGCTTCAAGAAAAACTCCAGAATCTAAAACGCCGTCACCACAATCGCCAACAGCCAGCTTAATATGATATGTTTCACATGGAGTTACTATAGCCATTGCTTCCAATACCAAAGTTCGACCATCAAACTCAATATCGTCACCTCCTGAATTTTCATAATAATAGCTTGGGTTTACAGCGTCCCACAACGGTGAGGTAATTGGAGAATAACTATTTCCCCAATTAACATTGTTAATAGCAACCGGTGTGGAAGTTCCAGGTATTAATGCAATGTTTACGTTGGAATATCCTTCGGGGCCTCCTGATAAAAAAAAGCCAAAAACGTCATTATAAGATGTGTTTGCATATTCGTTATATTCTTCAGATCCAAAAATATAATTAAAACGAATAGTATCGGATGATGGAATAAAGTCAAATTCTAAAATTGTAGCATTATGAACCGAATTACTTGCAATTGCCGCCAATTGTGGGTCTGAGCCTAAGCCGTTATCATTTCCTGCACCACTAGAAGAATTTGGTCCAACAGCAGTACTTGCCGATCCTGTTACCATAACAAATCCTGCTTCAAAAGGAAACCCAGATCCATTTTCCTCAAAATAGGCGAAAGAAGTTGCGTCAGATGAATGGGTAATATTAAAAGCATCAACACAGCCATTTATGAGTACTTCCTCAATCAATTGCTCAATTGTATAGGTTGTTTGATCAATGGCTATTGGAGGCGATTTTGGTGTATGTTGGGCTATAATGCTAACGGAAAGTAGCACACCAAACACAATAAGTAATAATTTTTTCATAGGGTAAGTATTTAAGTTTTTATTTTATTGCTTCAAATTTATAAATAAAACTGTAATAAGTTATTACCTAGACAGATTTTTTTTTAAAATGGTTGCTAAAACAAAACCAAAGTTAATGAAAAATGTCAATTTTTAATAAATTTGTAGCTACAAAACTAAAAATACCAAATTAATTGTAATAAAATACTGTGGTTTGTACTTACTTTATTCATGTAAAACTATTATTGGCTATTATTTTTTTTCTTATTTTATTTGAGTTGTTAATAAAAATTATTTTGAAATTCGAAAAAAATATCTACTTTAGAACCTGTTATGAAAACTTAAAATCTTTGTTAAATGAGTGAATCAATTCTTAAGGCCTTAATGAGGCTTTTTGCCATTATTGCTAGCGACGCAGAAGATAATGCAGGTAGACAGATTGTTGAATCTTACTTAAAACAATTGCTTAATCATGAGTTAGTTTTAGAATATTTGAAACTTTACGATGAATTTGTAGAGTTGCACCATAGTAAAAAGGGTAAAAAGCGATTGTCGGCTAATTCTGTAAAGGTTCTGGCTATTTGTGAGCAGGTTAACGAGGAATTACGTCAGGAACAAAAAATTCTTGTTTTATTGCAGTTGCTTGAATTTATTAACTACGACGGTGTAATTACAGAAAATGAAATGGAATTTGTGCAAACCGTGGCTGAAGTTTTTAATATTCCAAAAGATGAATTTGATAGCTGCAAAGCATTGGTTTTATCTCCTGTTGATGAAATGCCTCATAAGGAGAATCTTCTGTTAATTAACAACAATAAAGATTACTCTCATTCTCAAATGAAACATCTTTATAATGAGCATCTTAATGGATATATTGTTGTTCTTTACATTAAGAGTACAAATATGTACGCTTTTGGATATGTTGGTGAAGATACAATATATTTGAACGGGCATGTAATTGATCCTAAAAGAATCTACATAATGGTTAAGGGTTCTTCAATTAGAAGTCCTAAAATTCAACCTGTTTATTATTCTAATGTTGTTGGCAGATACCTTCAATCTTCTTCAACTACCAGTATTGTTTTTGCTGCTGAAAATGTTGAGTTTCGTTTCAAAAATTCAACCAACGGAATACAAAACTTTAATTTCTACGGTAAATCAGGAGAACTCATTGGTGTTATGGGGGGATCGGGAGCCGGGAAATCAACTTTGTTAAATGTTTTTAACGGAAACCTTGAACCACAACAAGGAAGCATAAAAATTAATGGCCTGGATGTTTATAAAGATAAATCTAAACTTCAAGGAGTGATTGGCTTTGTACCGCAAGATGACCTTCTTATTGAGGAACTTACAGTTTGGCAAAACCTTTTTTATAATGCTAAACTTTGTTTTTCAAATTTTACTAAAGCACAAATCGATGAGGCTGTTACTCGTGTTTTAAAAGATTTAGACCTTTACGAAATTCGTGATTTGAAAGTAGGTAGCCCACTGAAAAAGTTTATTTCCGGGGGACAAAGAAAACGATTAAATATTGCACTAGAACTAATTAGAGAGCCTGCTGTTTTATTTGTTGATGAACCTACTTCGGGTTTGTCATCTATGGATTCCGAGATGGTAATGGACTTACTTAAAGAAGTTACCATGAAAGGTAAACTTGCAATAATTAATATTCATCAGCCTTCTTCCGATATTTATAAACTTTTCGACCAATTAATTATTATGGATAGGGGCGGACACCCCGTTTTCTATGGAAACCCGGTTGATGCCGTTGTTTACTTTAAGAAAATGGCTGCTCATATTAATGCTAACGAAAGTGAGTGTCTATCTTGTGGTAATGTTAATCCCGAACAGGTTCTTCAGGTGTTGGAATCAAAGGTTGTGGACGAATATGGTAAACTTACCAGAAATCGTAAAATGTCTTCAAAAGAATGGTACGATTTATATAAAAAGAATATAGAATCGAAAATTAAACCTGTTGAAACAAACGACCCATTACCTGAAAATCACTTCAAAATACCTAACCGACTTAAGCAATTCAGAATTTTTAGTATAAGAGATATTTTGTCGAAACTCACCAATCGACAGTATATGATTATTAACTTTTTGGAAGCTCCGGCCCTTGCTTTTATTTTGGGATATTTTACTAAATATATTGCAGGAACTCCCGATGATCCTAACGCTTATCTATTCTCCGAAAACGAAAATCTTCCGGGATATCTGTTTATGTGTGTGGTGGTTGCACTATTTTTAGGAATGACTGTGAGTGCTGAGGAAATTATTCGAGACCGAAAAATTCTTCAAAGGGAAAGATTTCTAAACCTTAGTAGATTTAGTTACATAAATTCTAAAGTAGTGTTGATGTTCACAATTTCCGCAATTCAATCTATTTCTTTTATTTTAATTGGAAATTACATTCTTGGCGTGCAGGATATGACAATTCCTTTCTTCCTTGTTTTGTTTACTACTATGGCTTTTGCTAATATGCTGGGGCTAAATATCTCTGCTGCATTAGATTCGGTTGTAACCATTTATATTTTAATTCCTTTTATTCTGGTGCCTCAGTTGCTTTTAAGTGGCACAATTGTTAAATTCGATAAGCTTCATAAGAATTTGGCAAGCGAAAATTTTGTCCCTATTGTTGGCGATATGATGACATCAAGATGGGCTTACGAAGCTCTAGTTGTTTATCATTTCAAAAACAATAATTATAACAAGAATTTTTATGATATAGAAAAAGGAAAAAGCCAGTCGTCTTATAAAATGAATTTTCTTATCCCTGAGCTTGAAACTCGAGCAACAAGCAGTGAAACTTATATTAATCAGATTAAAAAAGGAGAAAGTTTAGATAAGAGATCTAATGTTGATAGATGGTTGAAAATTCTTAAGAATGAAATTGTTGATTTAGATAAACAACTGGATTATCTAGCTAACAGCGGATTTAGAGGTCTTAACGATGAAGATAATAAGAAGGTAATTAATATGGTGAAAGAAATAAAACCATATAATCAACTAAATAATCTTGAATTTGATCTTTTTACTCCTAAAATTGCAGAATATACTCGTCAATATCTTATGAAAGTGAAAAAGATTTATAGTACTATTAATAAGTATTTTACACGAATGGGAGATGAGAAATATGAAGAGCTTGAGGCAAAACTGGGAAAAGATGAACTTAGGGCACTCAAAAACGATAATCAAAATAAGAGTCTGGAAGATTTAGCTTTAAACAGAACTGATGTAAAGAAAATTCTTGAAACAGATGATAGACTTTTGCAGCGTTCAGATCCTGTGTATCGCGACCCTGAATCAAATATTGGTAGGGCTCATTTCTATTCCCCTGTGAAGAAATTATTTGGATATGAAATTGATACTTACTGGTTTAATATCTTTTTTATCTGGTTTACTACCTTAACAATGTACATTACTCTTTTACACGATTCTTTCCGTAAGTTAATTGAATGGTCAGGAAATATAAAATTTAGAAAGAAAAATGACTGATAATAAGGGGTTCAAAAATCAGGATAATATTTTAGGTAAATTTGTTGATGCTTTGGTTTCTTTTTTACTTGTTTCTATTGTGTATTTTCCTTTAATTTTACCCTGGATTTTATGGAAGAAATCGTTTAGCTGCCTTTCTGTGCTTCACTCAGAAAAGGGAATTTTAAAAACTTTGTCCGAAAGCCGATTTTCTTTTTTTACCTGGCTGTGCTATTTTATAGATTCTTTAGCTTTCTTTTCTTATATTGCAGGACCTGTGTTAATAATAGTAATGGCGAACAACTTTGGTTTTCAAGGATTTATGAAATCTTTTTTATTTTTTTATTTTCTTCCGGTTTTGCTTCATATTTTTAAAGAACTTTTTTTAGTTCTTGTTAAGGCTCAATCCAATAATAATGAAGAAAGCAATTCTTTCAGTAACTAACGATTTAGTTTCCGATCAAAGATTAAATCGTACAGCCATTACTCTTTCAAAATGTGGGTATAAGGTGCTTTTGGTGGGAAGAAAATTACCCGACAGCATTAATTATATAGGAGATTTTGAATTTGTTAGGTTAAACTTATTATTTAAGAAGGGTCCGCTTTTTTATGCTGAATATAATCTCCGCCTTTTTTGTTTACTTTTTTTTAGGAAGGCAGATTTGTTTTATGCAAACGATTTAGATTCGCTACCTGCTAATTTTCTAGCTTCATCATTTCATGGAAATTTGCTGATTTACGATAGTCATGAATATTTTACCGGCGTTCCGGAACTGAATAATAGAAAATTTGTTAGTAGTATTTGGAAAAATATGGAGAAATTTCTTCTTCCAAGAATCAAATACAAAATCACTGTTTCTAATAGTGTTGCTAATCAGTATTATTGCGATTATAAGGTAAATATGCAAGTAATAAGAAATTTACCTTTTAAACAATTGAATTTCAAAAAAGCAGATTTGAATTTAGAAGGCAAGAAGGTTGTTGTTTATCAGGGTGCCTTAAACATTCATCGTGGTATTGAGCATGTAATAAAAGCTTTCAAGTATCTCGAAAATTTCGTATTTATTGTTGTTGGGAATGGTGATATTGAAAAAGAATTAAAAGACCTTTCGATTAATGAGGGAGTTTCAGATAAAATTATTTTTACCGGAAAGATCCATTTTTTTGAACTTCCTGAATATACTAATTTGGCTGATGTTGGTATAAGTCTCGAAGAGGATACTAATCTGAACTACAGATTTGCCTTACCCAATAAACTTTTCGATTATATTCAGGCTGAAGTGCCGGTTTTAGTTTCTGAATTGCCGGAAATGGCATCTTTGGTTAGAAAATATGGAGTGGGAGAGGTGTGTGTAAATAGGTCTCCTAAGGAGATTGCTAGTCAAATTAGAGAAATTGCAAATAACAGGGAAAGATATTTATTGAAATTAAAAGAGGCTGCAAATGAACTTTGTTGGGAAAATGAATCTAAAAAGCTTATCGATTTAATTTCTTCTTTTTCAGAACAATCTAAGGTACAACAATAATACTGTCAGAAACAACTGTGCAGGCTCCAAAAAAGCCGATTGCACCATCACTTAAATTTGTAAGCAAGTTGGCATGAGCTGCATCAAAATTTCCTCCAGTCCATTCATGTTCAAGTAACATAGATCTTAAGAAATCAGCATGTTCTTGTGTAAGAGAATATTTCCTTTCATATATTGTGGCTCCTTCCGGGAATTTTATTTCTTCTTTTCCGCTTGCAAAAACTTGAGGAATGTCAATGTTTTCAAGATAATAATACAATACTTTTGCTTTCATAAGACTGTCGCTTGATGAAATTGGCCCTATGTTTGTCCAATCAATTTCGAATTCCCACATAGTTGGAGCATTAGTTGAAAGGTTTGGTATCAATTGGTACAAAGTATCTTCTGTTTTTATATAAGAACTGTGTTGAAGGGGGCTTACCGGTTCAACTCCGGTTAATGCAAAAAATGATTTATTTCCCAAGTTAATTGTAAGTTGATATTGCTTTCCCAAAACAGCTCTTAGGGAATCTGTAATATAAATGCCTGATTGCAAGGGAAATTCTCGTAACATATAACTTGTATCCCCGTTGCTAATAAAAACAATTGCACCCGTAACCGGTTTAGGTTCGGCATTTATATGCGATGATAAATACGTTAGCTTAATTTTGTGTTGTTTTTTTTCATTGGTAATAATTCCATCCACTGCAATAATTTCAGAAGTTTTATTAATTGGCTCAACTTCAATTTTTTCCTCGCAAGAGTACAAAAAATAAATAGTTAATAATAATAACAGAATCTTCATAATTAAAACCTTAAATTATAAGTTAATGAAGGTAGAATTCCAAAAATATACTTGCCGGTTGGAACCAAATCCGAAGCTTTATAATTATCAGAAGGAATAACAATGGAACCGTCATCAAGAATTGTTTTATTGTAATTTATTGAAAAATAGTTTTTTCTCCAATAAGCGTTATACAAGGAAAAGGTAATGTCGTGACGGAATCTTTTTTCACTTTTTGCGTTTAAATCGTATGTTATTGCTAGATCTAAACGGTGATAATCAGGTAGTCTGGAATTATTTTTTTCACCATAAACAGGAAGTGTATATCCCTGGTATTGAAAAAAACCAATAGGTTGAGATATTGCAGAGCCTGTACTATAAACCCAATTGGCAGATAAAAGCCAATTTTTTCTTAAAAAATAGCTTAAATTAATGTTAATGGAGTGAGGTCTATCATAAAATGGAGAAAATGGTTTTCCATTATTCAGGTCTTTAATTTTTTTTCTGGTTCTTGAATAGGAGTATCCAAACCAGCCTCTTAATTTGTTGTGATGCTTTTTAATTTGAAGTTCGGCTCCATAAGCCCAGGATGTTCCAAAACGGAGTTCTGATTCAATAAATGGATTTAGCAACATACTGGCATGGTCGGCATAATCAATCTGATTAAACATATCTTTGTAATATACTTCAGTGGTAATGTCTATTTTGTTCTTTTCTAATCTTTTATAATACTCCAATGAATATAGAATTGCTTTTTGTGGTAGAATATTTGGCCCACTAGGCAACCAAATTTCAAGCGAAGTAAAAGGAGATATAGAATTTGAAAGAACTTGTAAATATTGTTTATTCTTGCTAAAATTAAAACTCACGCCAGAACTGCTATCAATTTTGTACGAAATTCCTAATCTGGGTTCTAATCCATTATATGTATTATATTGTTCTGACTCATCATATAGGGTAGTGTCTATTACTTGATATAATTGATTATACGTGTATTCAGAGGCAGGGCCAATGTTTTGCCATGACGAAAATCTATAGCCAAAATTAATGTTTATTTTGTCGTTAAAATCATGTTCAAACCCTTGATATAAGGCTAGTTCAGAGGCCAGTTTCATAAAATATTCGGAAAAGCCAAAAGAACCCTGACTAACATTTGCTACAATTTCGCCGGGATTAAAACTAAAACCTCCAATGGAAATTCCGAAAATCTGCTTTGTTTTTGGTGTATGGAAAAAAGTAAAATCGTTTTTAAAATTAACACTTGAAATATTAGAATTCCAATAGTAATTATTTTCTTCTGAGATAATTAAGTAGTAATCGTAATTAGAGCTTGTTAATGTGGTATTTGAAAAAAATCTATCTGAAAACAAATGATTCCATCTCATTGTAAAAGCAAAATTATTCCATGTTATACCAAACTTATCTTCCTCAGGGTTTCCAATAATCATCTTATCTACACCTGAATAGGTCGAAAAATAAAACCTGTTTCTAGAATTTATTCTCCAGTTAATTTTAAAATTAAAATCTGAAAATCTAATATCTGTTCCGCTAGATCCTGCATTAATTAACCAATTTAGGTTAGATCGTCTAATCGAAGTAAAAACAGAAGCTTTATTCTTTTTAAGTGGGCCTTCTAAAGTAAAACGATGTGTGAAAAGCCCGAGAGATGCTGAACCTGAAGTTCGTTGATCGTTGCCGTCGTTGGTTCTTATATGCAGCACTGAAGCCAGCCTTCCGCCATATTTTACGGGTTGATTTCCTTTATAAAGTTTTATGTCTTTTGCAGTTTCAGGAATAAATGATGTATAAAAGCCTAATAAGTGAGAAGGATTATAAACCTGAGCTTCATCAATCATAATAAGGTTTTGGTCTCGATTTCCACCTCTAACATAGAAAAATGAAGAGCCCTCACCATGACTTTGAACCCCGGGAATTAGTTGCAAAGATTTAATAATATCCTTCTCGCCCATAAAGCCGGGAGTTTCCTGAATATCGGAGGGACTTAAGCTTACCATATTTTTCTTTTGTGCCTTTACAATATCTTCTTTTTCATCAGAGCTAACTACAACTACTCCAAGAAATTGTCTGTCAAAATTCATTTTTTCGGAAAGCTTAATATCGCAATTAAGCGATATTGTTTTCTCAATATTTGCATATCCTAAAAATGAAAACTGAACTAAATATTCTCCTTCAGGAAGGGTAAGTGAATAGAATCCATACTCATTTGTTGCGGTTCCCAAAACTTGTTCGGGAACAAATACATTAGCGCCAATCAGAACTTCTCCTGATTGTTTATCAAACACAAATCCTG
>JAFGXD010000099.1 GCA_016936815.1 Bacteroidales bacterium | reverse complement strand
GTTCCACCACCAACATTTAAAGTAGCAGAACCATCGCAAACACCGTTACAACTTGCATCAGTAGAAACAAGTAGAGCAATTGTAATTACAGGAGGTTCAACAATATTTACAGTTTGAGTGGCAGTACAATTGTTTGCATCTGTTACTGTTACGTCGGTATTTCCTCCACAAAGAGCTGTCGCAGGATTGGCGGATTCTCCATTACCCCATCCAATAGTATAAGCAGGAGTTCCTCCCACAATGCCAAGAGTAGCAGAACCGTTACAATCGCCAAAACAAAGTACATCTGTTGTTGCAAGAACATTTATTACAATTGGATCCGGCTCGGTAAGATTTACGCTGAAAGTTACAGAACAACCATTATCGTCGGTAACGGTTACATCAGTATTTCCTGCGCAAAGAGCTGTGGCTGGGTTTGTTGTTTCTCCATTCCCCCATTCAAAATCATAAGGTGCTGTACCACCACTAACCGTTAAGGTTGCAGATCCGTCGCAAATTCCATTACAGCTTATATTTGTTGAGGTATTTAGACTAACATTAATTGCTGTTGGCTCTGTAATATTTGCGGTTGTTGAGGCTGTACAACCATTATCATCTGTTACCAGAACGTCTGTTGCTCCAACACACAATGCTATGGATGGATTGGTTATTTCAGCATTATCCCATAAGTATGTATATGGAGTTGTTCCACCTCCAACATTTACGGTGGCTGAACCATCGCAAAGACCGTTACATGAAATGTTTGTAAATGCTCCAATTGCTGCTGTTAATACTGTAGGTTCGCCAACAACAAAAGTTTCGGTTGCGGGACATAAGTTTGCGTCGTAAATGGTAACATTCTGGTTGCCTGCACAAAGTGCTAATGCTGGATTGCTTGTTTCTCCGCTTTCCCATAAGTAGGTGTAAGGTGGAGTTCCTCCTGCACCATTTGCTGTGGCTTGACCATTACAATCTCCGTTGCACAAAACATCAATGATTCCGTTTACTGTTACACTTACAACTGAAAGAGGAGCATCAATATAAACGCTATCTACATGTTGACATAAATTTGCATCTGTAACAGTTAGGTAAGTCCAACCGGGGCCGGCAAGGTCAGTTACATTTGGGGTATTACTTCCGGTTCCTTGGGACCATTGGTAAGAATATGGTGTTGTTCCACCTGTTGGAGCTGCATTGGCAGTTCCATCGCTAGCTCCACCACAAACTACATCGGTATGATTAATAATGTTAGCATCAAGCACTACAGGTTCTGTAATAGAATTACCATCTGTTTCTGTACAACCGTTATCATCCGTTACTGTAACTGAATAAGCTCCCGGACACAAATCTGAGTATGTGTCAGTTCCGTCTCCTGTAGAGCCGTCTGGTGACCAATCGTATGAGTAAGGAGGAGTTCCTCCATTTGCGGTTACAGTAGAGGTACCGTTGCAGAAGCCATTACAAGTAACATTAGTTGAATCCATTGAAATAGTAAGCAGGGCAGGTCCATTAACTGTATATGTAAAAGTTTCCTGACAACCGTCTTTATCGGTAAGGAGAACATCGTAATCTCCGTCGCAAAGGTCTGAATATGTATTTGTTCCATCTCCTGTAAAACCATTTGGTGACCAATCGTAAGTGTATGGAGCTCCAGCAATAGGAAAAACAATGGAAATCATTATTTGCCCATCACAAACACCAAAGCATGATTCATCGGTAATATTTTCAAAAGGATTCATTGGAGCTTTTCCAACCACTGTAGCTTCACAGCCAATCATAAAATTGTCGCTGTCAATGGCAATAATGCTATACGCAGCACCACAACCGCAAATGTTAGAAAAAGTATATGGAAATGAGTTAATTACAAGTGACTGATCTGCGGTGGCACAAGAGTTATCGGCATTAAGTATGAGAGTAACCGGAAAATTGGGAGTCCCAAAATCCACATCAACAGTAATAGAACCATCGCAGTAGCCGGGACATGTTTCATCAACTCTTGAACACACTACCGAAAAAACAGCCTTTGTATCATCGCTTTTTAGTAAACTTATTTCACCATTTTCGTTTCTTAGATTGGAATTATTTACTAATTCATTAGAATATATTTTAGAATTATTGGCATAAACAAATTTTGCTTTAGATTGAAAATCTATTGATTGGGAGAAGAAAATACCATTAACAGAGACTTCAGGATTTCCTGATTTTTTGTCGAAAATCACTAAATCTTCCAATTCCGGAACAGAAGCCCCTCCTTCACCTCCGCTCGTTTCAGCCCAATGTGAGTTGTCGTTCCAATTTCCGTCTCCATTTACCCAATATCTTTCTTGTGCGCCCAAATTGAGTGTGGAAACAATTATTAAAACGAAAGTTAAAAATGTAAAAATAAGCCTCATACCATATTTTTAAATTACCTGATAATGTACGGTTTTCTATACAAAAAGTTACAGTATTTTATATAACACAAATATGTGTAAAAAAAATGAAATAATAAGTATGAAAACGCCGTCAGTAAACTAAAGACGTAAGAATTGGGTAAAAAGGTTGTTTAGGAATGATTAGATTTGTATTAATTTTATTTTTTTATATAGCTCAGACGCAAAAACAAAATCGTTAAGTAATTCATTATCAGAGTTAAAAATATTATTTTTACTGCCTTCCCAGATATTTTCTCCCTGATAAATAAAAATAATATTATCACCAATTTCCATTATGGAATTCATATCGTGCGTGTTAATTACAGTTGTAATATTATATTCGTATGTAATTTCCTTAATAAGATTATCAATTAAAATTGCTGTTTTTGGGTCTAATCCCGAATTAGGCTCATCACAAAATAAATATTTCGGATTTAAGGAAATAGCTCTTGCAATTGCTACGCGCTTTTGCATACCTCCACTAATTTCTGAGGGAAATAAATTATTTGATTCTAAAATTCCTACTCTTTTAAGACAGAAGTCTACTCTTTCCTTTTTTTCTTTAAACGACATTTCAGTAAACATGTCTAATGGAAACATCACGTTTTCTGCTACAGTTGCCGAATCAAACAAAGCCCCACCCTGAAAAACCATTCCAATTTCTTTCCTTATTTCCTTTCTGGATTTAAAATTCATTTTTGAAAAATCTCTGCCATCGTATAAAATGCTTCCACTATCAATTTCGTGAAGACCCACCAAGGATTTAAGAAAAACTGTTTTTCCTGAACCGCTTCGCCCAATAATTTGGTTAATCTTGCCTTTTTCGAAAACAGTTGATAAGTTTTTGAGAACATGCAAATCGCCGAAAGATTTATTTATGTTGTTCACTTCAATCATGTTAGCAAAATGTCGGTTAGCAAAAGGTTAAACAACAAAATTAAAATACAACTGTAAACAACAGCTTTAGTACTTGCTCTTCCTACTTCAAGCGCACCACCTGAAACAAAATATCCATGATAAGCAGGTACGGAGGTTATTATAAAACCAAAAACCATGGCTTTAATTAATCCATAAAAAATATAAAAATCGTTTGGAAACATGTGAATACCTGTAAGATAGTCAACAGGAGAGAATACACCCGTGGCTACTGTAATTAGATATCCTCCAAGTATTCCAATAAACATGCTAATTATTGTAAGGAATGGATTGATAACCACAGCAGCAATAATTTTAGGAAAAATAAGATGGCTAGATGAATTTACTCCCATAATTTCCATAGCATCAATTTGTTCAGTCACCCTCATAGATCCTATTTCTGATGCGATATGGGATCCAACTTTCCCGGCAAGAATTAATCCCACAATGGTGGAAGAAAATTCCAATACAACAGATTCTTTTGCTGCATAGCCTATTAAAGTTTTGGGAATTAATGGGTTATCGAAATTTAATGCAGTTTGAAGTGTAATTACTGCTCCCATAAAAAATGAAATAATTACAACAATTCCTATTGAATTTATTCCAATTACATCAATCTCTTTGGCAATATTGCTAAAGAAAATATTAGGCCGCTCAGGTCTTGCAATTACCCTTCCCAGCAATGAGAAATACCTTCCAACATGAAAAAATATTCGCATTCTTTAAAAAATAACTAATTTTGTTGCGCTGAAAATTTATCAGCGGCTCAAAATTACAAATAAATTTAGGTTTATACTAAAAATTCTCTTTTATGTCGGATGAACATCAGTATAAAGTCATTTTAAGACGATTTTTACCTGAAAATTATGTAGATACTGCTTTTGTTCTTTTAAAAAACGATAATGTAAACCTTAAAATTACTAAAACTCGAAATACTAAATTAGGCGATTATAGGCCGCCTTTTAATGGAAAAGGACACAGAATAACCATTAATGGTGAGCTAAATCCTTTTGAATTCTTAATAACTTTTTTGCATGAGTTTGCACATCTTAATATTAATAAGTCATTCGGAAACAAGGTAAAGCCGCATGGAAAGGAATGGAAATTGGAATTTAGAAATCTACTTTCCACTGTCTTAAAAAAAGATATTTTTCCCACAGAAATTGAAGAAAAAATTGAAAAGGTTGTTTTTTCAAAGAAAGGTTTTTCAAATATATTAATAGACGAATTAAGATTAAAAATGGGAGAGTATTCAAAAAGACAGAAAATTCTTGTTAAGGACTTAGAAATAGGGACTAAGTTTCTTCTTAAATCGGGAAGGACTTTTGTGCTGGGAGAGAAAAGACGTACTCGTTACAGTTGTAAGGAAATTGGTGGTCATCGTGTTTTTTCTGTTCATCCTCTGGCTGAGGTGGTAGAGGTTTTATAGTTTAACTTAACCTAAAAATGTTGCTAATTTTTTTTACCTGAGTATTTTGTTATTTTTGCATTTAATTCGTAAAGAAAACCTTTTAAAATGAATAAAAACTATTATTGCGTAATTATGGCCGGAGGAATTGGAAGTCGCTTTTGGCCTCTAAGCCGCACCTCAATGCCAAAGCAGTTCATTGATATTTTAGGTACAGGAAGAACTTTTCTACAAATGACATATGACAGGCTCGTTAGGGTTTGTCCAAAGGAAAATATTTTAATTGTTACTAACAAAGATTATAAAAATCTTACAATGGAACAATTACCTGAAATAAAACAATCGCAAATTTTGTTGGAACCTTATAGAAGAAATACAGCCCCTTGCATTGCCTACGCCGGCTACAAAATTAAAAAGCAAAATCCTAATGCTATTATGGTTGTTGCTCCTTCAGATCACCTAATAATTAACGAAGATTCGTTTGTTGAATATTTGTTTAACGGAATGGCTTTTGCAGAAAAAAACGATGCTTTATTAACCTTAGGTATTGAACCTAACCGACCCGATACAGGCTATGGATACATTCAGGTAAATAATGAGGTTAGTTTCGAAGGATTTGAAAAACTAAGAAAAGTAAAGACTTTTACTGAAAAGCCAAATCACGAAATGGCAGAATTTTTTCTGAAATCCGGAGAATTCATGTGGAATTCAGGGATTTTTATCTGGTCGCTATCTTCAATATTAAAGGCATTTCATAAACATCTACCTGATGTTGACAGCCTTTTTGCCGGAGGATTTGCCCATATTGATACCGAGAATGAAGATTCTGAGATTCAAAAAGTTTATGCTGCCTGTACCAATGTTTCTATTGATTATGGTATTATGGAGAAGGCTAAAAATGTTTATACTCTTTGTTCCGATTTTGGTTGGTCTGACCTTGGTACATGGGGTTCTCTGTTCGAAAATTCTAATAAATCAGAAGAAAATAATGTTCTTCATGGTGATAATATTTTAGCCTATAATTCAACAGGAAATATTGTAAATGTTTCTAAAGATAAACTTGTTGTTATTGAAGGACTTAACGACTATATTGTAGTTGAATCGAATAATACATTGTTAATCTGTAAGCGTCAAGACGAACAAGAAATAAGGCAAATAGTTAACGATGTGAAGCTTAAAAAGGGTGACAGCTTCGTTTAGTATTCCCACAAATCGTGTTCAAATTCGAAAATCCATTTTTTTATTCTTTCAGATTCTTCAAGAGCATCCTGACCCATTTTGTACTCCCTGATTTCTCGGTTGTCGTAAACATTAGACTCTGCATAAATAATTGATGTGAAAAATCTTTTCACAAAAATATCATCAAAGGATTTTCTTTCGTTTTGGTTTACAAAATTAAAAACTTCATGAGTGGCAAGTGTTTTCCTTACTGCCGGAAAATAAAACCAACCTATCTCAATTCTAATATTTTTTTGTGTTAGTTCATCAAAATACTTTCGTACCGGACAGATTCCCGCTATCCTAACCTCCATTTTCCCTCGGTTTTTATCGAAATACCATATTTCCTTAATTTGAAGTTCAACAACCTCATCAAGACGAATAGATTTTCGGTAATAATCATAAATGGCCCTACCATGTGCATCGAACTCTTCCTCACCATATTGATTTATTTTTACTGTTGAATCCATTCCTCCTCCTAAATCATCCCAAATTTGACTAAGGCTTTTTGGTTTCTTAAACTCGTGGTCTTCATACACATAATAGTTTAATTGAGTTTTTGAACTTGCTGAGTTATTATTTATGCATTGAAAACTGTTCCCACAAGCCATTAATTCCTTTTCTACATCAAGAATATGTTGGATTTTGGCTATTCCGTTCGAATTTGGATAATCTGCAGGATATTTTTTAGTTATTAAATCAACATTGCCTTTTTCGCCTAAATATTCGAAAATTAACAATGCAGTAATATTGAACCTGTTGTCGGAAGGAATTAGATAATTTTCGGGGTCGTAATAATTCTCTATTGGGTAATAGAGGGGTTGATTAATTTTTTCTCTAAGGTCTATTTTTTGCCACACAATTTTTGACCACATAATGTCTGCTTGTCTTATTTTTGGGTAAGGCATAAAATCGGTTTCAGAGCTTATGGCTTTTCGTTCGGCCAAAGGTTCCGAGACAGGACTTAGAGTGTTTTGAGAGTGGGCGGAGCAAGCAACAAAAACAACCAGATTTAGCATCATTAGTTGTTTCATGGAATAAGATTTTCTTGGTTCTAATTACTAAACGATAAATATGCCGGTCTTATTATATAGAAACAAAAAACCCCGGATTTACCAGGGTTAATATTGTTATTTTAATAGTTCCAAATATCGTGCTCAATTTTAAACATCCAGTCTTTTACCCTTTCAGCTTCGAGCAGGGCATCTAAACCTGCTTTATATTCGCGAATCATTCTGTTATCAAAAACGTTTGTTTCTGCGTAAACAAAACTGGAGAAATGTCTCTTCCAGAAAATATCATCAAAAGTTCTTCTTTCTGCATCGTTGCTAGTGTTAAAAACCTCATGGCTAGCTAAAGTAGGCCTAATCGCAGGGAAATAGAACCAACCAACCTCAGTACCTGAATATGCATTTCCCTGAGGATCCCAAACAACTCTTCTTGGGCAAATAGAAACAATCCTAACCTCCATTTTTCCTCTGTTTTTGTCAAAATACCATATTTCTTTCATTAGAAGTTCAGTAATTGAATCGGGTCTAACTCCTGTATAGAAAGGTTCGCTGTAAGCATAAGTACCAAACTGAGTAATAATTGGGTTTCCATATTGGTCAGTTTGTAAAATAGAGTCCTTATATCCTCCTGCACCCTTATACATGTCCATAAAATACTTAGGTTTTCTAAATTCGTGATCTTCAAAAACCATGTACTTCAGATAATCATCAAGATTTTTGCTGTCGCCGGCAGGAGAGATATCTTTACTTACATTATCAATTTCTCTTTCCAAAATGTGCACCAATCTAATAATTTTTGGATCGCCACTATAAATATCAGGCCATCTGTTTTTAAAGTAATTAACGGCATTTAGAGCATTTGTACCAATATACTTATAAAGAAGAAGTGTTGTAATATTGTACCTGTCGTCTCTTGGTTCAAACACCTCTTCAATACTGAAGGCACTTATCTGAGGAAAATACAAAGGGTGATTAATTTTCTCCCGTAAATCAAGCTTTCTCCAGACAATTTTTGTCCACATAGCATCAGCTTCCCTAAAAGAGTGATATTTAATATCTTCTCTGGCAGGAACATGACTTTTCTTATAAAGGCCACCAAGAATATCGGCATCCTGAGCAAAGGCAGTAACAACAAAAACAAGGCAGATCGATAAAATAATTACTTTCTTCATAAGAATATAGTATTAATAAAACATATTTTAAAATGCGAACCATACAAAGATGGTTCGCAAGTTTTTTTTATTGTATTGTAATAACAACCGGTGGTAAATTCCTTGGATCACCATCCGGACCAACAGCAACAATTTTTTCGAAAACTACTGTTCCCCCAGGTCTTAGTTTTTGAATAGCAGCAAATTGTTCTGCAGTAATTTTGTTTCCATTTGCAGGTTTAGTAATAGTATTTCCTTTGTCATCAACTCTTACCTGAAATCTGGTTACATTAAAGTTAGCTTCAAATTCGAAGTTCGGATCGTTACGAGCAAAAACAAAAGCACCAGGTCTAAATGCATTCATAGGAGCCCTTCCTCCGGAAGTTTGTCCAACAGCACCGCCGGTAGGATTTGGAATTTTCTTAATACGAAAGTCCATACTACCCATTGAAGTAGCCCTGCCATCTATTGTTGCAGAAACATTAATTTTACATGTTGTTCCACCTCTAACTCGGGCAATATATTCACCATTACCTCTTGGAGTTAAGGATCCATTTCCTGCTAAAGTAGCGTTAACCTGATCGGCTTGTACACCCGGTGCAGACACCTTAATAGGATTATCAACACCAATATATAATACGTTCATTTTGGTTGCAGAAACTGTAGCACTTGGAGGTACAATACGGTAACCGGCTTTAAAGTCGTAATTTAGATTACCTTTTGGAGTCGATAAACGAATAAATCCTTTGTAGTTATACTGTCCAACACTTGGACTCTTTAGGTGATAAATTCCTTTACCATCAACAATTGATGAGTCTGATAACCAAAATCCTTCGCCTTCCTTTACATCATGAGTAACACTGTCGTAAGCACCAATCCATACTTTAGGTTTTGCTGTAGAGTCGTAGGCAGCAATAAAAATTTCTGCTTTATAATCTCCACCTGAAACAATATCGTTAGCCTCTGCATAAACCATAGGCTTAATAGCGTTAAAAGGAATATCTTCTCCACTAATTTTAGACATTAGGAAATTGATTGTATTAGCTTCGGCATTTCTAACGTCCCCTTGCATTTTGGACATAATTGTTAGAACTGCCATCAAAGGAAGGTGTTCAAAGTGATAGGATTCCCAGGGGTGAACCTCACCGGTTTTAAGGTCTTTGTGTTCATCGGTGTTTAGGAATTGTTCTATACCATTAATTAGAACCTGATCTCCACCGTCTTCTTTTACCATGCCAACAAGGAATTCTCTAAAACCTTTCATCATTTCCATAAGCTCTTTACCTTTTCCGGCAGTAATCATTATCTGAGCAGGAACATCGGCATTATCTTTCTTGCCAATAGCCATGCCGTCAATAAATTTTCTGCCATCCTCTTCTTTCATAGCTTCATCTTCACCGGCAGTTGTAAGAATTTCATATTTTAATTCTTCAAAACGGTTAAATAGTTTATCGGCTTCTTCTTTTACCTTAAAAGCTTTATCTTTCCATGGACCTACCTTTTCCTTACTTAGTTCGTATTGCTTATTAAATTCATCGTAGGTGGCCTGATTTTTCTTATTGAAGTTTTCAGTTGTTGCAGTAAGACCGTCGTTTACTATAACAAAGGCATCGAGAATTTCTTTCGAGACGTTTAGTGCCAACAGAGCAGTTAGCACCAAGTACATCATAGAAATCATTCTCTGCCGCGGGGTTTCGGGACAATTCGCTGCACTCATAGTTTAAATGCAAATTAATCGTTAGACTTAATTGTCATAGCTGAAAGCATATTGCCATAAATGGTATTTAATGCCATCAGGTTTTTACCTAATTTAGAAACCTCTTCTCTGTAAACTTTAGCATCGTTAGCAGAATCTTTAAAGCTTGTCATCATTTCGTGAAGACCGCTGTAAAGTTCTTTTGAAGCATCAAGATGTTCGTTAGAATTCTGCAACTGAATTTCGTAAACAGCATTAAGGGCAGTAAGATTTTTACCCATAATATCAAGTTGTTCACCGTAAGTTTTATTTCCTTCAGTTGATTTAGTAAATTCTTCATTCATTGAAGCAGTAAGTTTCTCGTAAGTTTCTGCAAGTTCTGAAGCAGAACGTTTTACAGTATTGTTAATTTCTAAGCCTCCTGAAGCAATATTTTCAGCAAAAGCCTGAGCAGAAGTCTTAATAGCCTCTGTTGACTGTAAATAAGATTCTTTAAAAGTACCGGAGAATTCTTGTCCTGAACGGTCAATAATTTCAGAAGTCTTAATATAAGATTCAGAAAGAGTTCCGGCAGATTGATTTAAAGAATCAATTGAATTTCCGTAAGAAGTACTAAAAGAAGCCATAGAATCTGAAGCTTGTTTTACGTTTTTAACGTAGTCGTTAGTAACTAAAGAAGCATCAGAAAGGTCTGACAATTTTGAAGTAGTTTCGTTTAGATTATGTAAGCCCGAACCAAGCTTTTGAAATAGCTCCGGTGATATTTGAGCTTCATTAATCATTTCATCGAATTTTTCTAGAGCAGATTTTTTCTGAGACAATTTTGGGTCTTCGTGAAGAGCTTGTTCATCGTCGTCTGATAAGCCTGCAAGTTCAGGATAAACTAAACTCCAGTCAACTTGTTCGTGTGGTGGCTCGAAAGCAGAAGCGAAGAAGATAAGTGCTTCGGTTCCAAGACCGGCAATAAGCATTTCACTTGCAAATGGCCAGTGCATGATTTTAAAAAGAGCTCCAACAATAACTACGGAAGCTCCAATTCCGTAGAGCTTTGACATAAAAGCTTTGTAACCTTTGGATTCAACAATTTCGGTTAAGTTCATAGCGCACGAATTTTTAATTAATGTTTATAAATGGTTAAGATGGTTCAAAATTAATATACCTGAGAACGGCTTACATCATCGTTTTTATCACGACCCAGATATGTTCTCACATTTCTAAATCCAATAAAAGATTTTGCAGTGTCCTGATATTCATAAGTACGAGTACCACATTGCATGTAATAACCTATGTCTTTCCAGGATCCTCCTCTAAGCACCTTTCTCTTTTTCTGCCAATGGTCTTCTTCTCTTGCTTCATAGAAGTAATCAGGGTTTAAGTCATCGGTAAAACTATAAGCTGATTCATCAAAAGCATTTCTAGTCCATTCTGCAACGTTACCTGCCATATCGTAAAGTCCATAATCGTTAGGATCGAAGGATGCAACAATTACAGTATGGAAACCTCCGTCTGCACGATAATCTCCTCTTAGAGGTTTAAAGTTGGCAATAAAACAACCGGTATAATTTCTTGTATAATAACCTCCCCAAGGGTACATAGAAAGATCTAGACCACCTCTGGAAGCGTATTCCCATTCAGATTCTGTTGGAAGTCTGAAATCCTGAACAAAAGTTTGTCCACCTTCAGCCAAAAAACCGTTTAGTAATTGTGTTCTCCAAATACTAAATGCTCTGGCTTGTTTCCAACTAACCCCAACTACAGGATAATGATCGTAAGCAGGATGCCAGAAGTACATTTTAGTCATTGGTTCATTATAAGAGTATGAGAAATCTCTAACCCAGCAAAGAGTATCGGGGTAAACGTTAATAACGTCTTTCATAATAAAAGAGGCACGACTTCTAACATTAACCTTTTCACCTCTTTCGTTAAAATACTTTACAGGGTCGTTATCAACAATTCCTCCATATTCTTCGAAATCGCCGTTAATAGTAACTTGTTGTTGATTAAGTTCTTTAAACTGACCTGATTTAAAGTCCCGGAATTGAATTTTTTTCTCACCGTTATTATCTTCTTTAACGTTAATATCGAAGTGGTGGTAAGTACGAGTTTTCTCAATTGCGAGTCCATTTTGGTCTTTATCAGTGTAGTAGAATTTCTTAGCAGCTTGTTGAAGATCAATCCAATAGTATTCAAAATTCCATTTTCTTACATCGAATTCTTTTCTTCTGTAATATCTTTCGTGAGGAGGGTAATAGAAACCAGCACGTTCGAGTTCATTCTGAGCATCTTTAACTTTCCAATCAATTTCAGTTCTCCAATTAATAAAAGGATTACTTGTAATTAGTTGTTCATCCAAATCTGACATTTCATCGGGCTCATACCAAATATCGTCATCAGCACCTAAAATTTTCAGGTAGCTTCTATCTCTTTTGTTGGCAGGAACATTACCGTTACCATCTTTTCCTGCAAGAATTTTGTATGCAAGGGAATCTCTAACCCAATAACAGAATTGTCGGTATTCGTTATTGGTTATCTCGGTTTCGTCCATCCAGAAAGCCTGAATAGAAACGGTTTTGGACTGAGCAGTCATTGCCCATGGAACATCTTGATCGTTTGGCCCCATGTTGTAGCTTCCCATAGGGATGAAAAGCATTCCATAAGGATCCGGTTCATACCAGATTTCACGATTCATAACTCCGGTTAGCTCACCATTACCTGCCGGGGGACATCCGGTAATTACCAGCATAAGAGCTATGACAACACTTGGAAAAATTAACTTTTTCATAATTCCGTCATTTTTATATTGCTTTGCAAGAATAACAAATTAATTTAAGAATCTAACGCTTTTATATCTTCCGGTCTTTGTATCTTTTGTGATGGTGAAACAGTAACCTACCATTATTTCAAGAGAGCCGTTATTATATTTTGCTATGTCAGATAATCCTATATCGTAAGCTAGTGCAAACTGAACATCGCCGAATCTTCCAACAATCATGGGTGTTATTGCATCGCCTACACTATAAGCAACGCCTCCGGAAAACTTTTTATTGTATGTTAGTAATGCATTAATATTAAATTGGGTTGTGGCACCATCGGTTTTCATCAATAAAGACGGGCTAAACATAAGAAGTGGGTTAGGTAGCTGATAATGATATCCTGCAGCTATATAATAATGTCTGGCATTAAAAATTGATTGTTTGTCATCAACTTTTAGAGTAGATTTTGTTATATGAGTTGTTGAAAGACCTGCGAAATATTCATCCGTAACGTAGTATGCTCCAAAATCCATATCGAAAGTCATTCTGCTGTCCATGTGAGGAATACTTGGGTCGGTAAATACGTTTCCACCTGATTGAATTGATGCAGGGGAAGCCCAATCACCGTCGATTGACTTATTAATAAGTCCTAAACCAAGACCTATACCTAACATACCATCGCCAAGTTCCATTCTGTAGGCGTAAGCGCCTTTAATGTGCAGATTGCTTTCAAATCCAAGCTGATCGCTTATAATAGTAAGTCCAACACCTGATTTAACTCCTCCCGGTTCAATAGGAGCGTTGATGTTAAAAACAGTAGTTTTTGGGGCGTTTTCGAAGCCCATCCATTGTTGTCTCATGAGGGCTTTGGCGCAAATCATTTCGTTGCTTCCGGCATAACCGGGATTAATTGCAGCGTTGTTAAATGAGTTAAGGCTATACTGCGGATCTTGCTGTGCATTAGCCCAGTAGCCGGCAGTAATCAGAAGTAGAATAGCAAATGTTTTTTTCATATTTTTGTTTAAAACATATATGTTATACAATACAAAAACGTAAAGTAAGTAAAAAAATTCTTTTCCAACAAATTTTATTAACAGATATTAGTTAATAAGTGAATTAATCACTTGAGCCTGTTACGAATATATTTTTAAAAAGTTTTAATAAGTTATTATTTTTATTTTATTAACTACAAAAAAATTTTGAGCAAGATATGAAAAAATCTGATTAAAATCAAAATTCTTACTACATTATCTTTTGACAAATTTTCCAGAATTTATCGGGAAGTTGATTGTCGCATGCTCTCAAATAATCTTCATAGCTGCATGAAATCAATAGTTTGCGTTCTTTTGCATTTACTTCAAACCACCATCTATTACTTAATAAACTATTATAAAAAACTATATCACTTTTTCCATGATCGTAGCTAACATGAAAAGATTTGTATTCTTTTTCGCTACAAAAGGGGTAATCGCCTTTTCTTTGATTTATTCCTTCTAAGTAATACCAAATAATCTGGGCAGCCAAAGCGGCTGTTTGACCCGAATTGTCTTTTTGAGGGCAGAATTCATAAATTCCGAAGCTTGAATTTTTGTCGCTTAGACCTGCATATTTTGCAAGTTGGCATACTTCCTCACCAAAAAAACCATTGGGTGAAATTAAGGAAGTTCCGGGCGAATCGGCATGTCTTACCGAATTCAGATTTATAGAAACCATATCGGCATCTCTTATTTCAGGTTCTATGGCGGAAATATTTTCTCTAACCTCTCCTAATCTAAATGCATCAAAATAGAGTTTATTAATTAATTCTTTTTCTTCTTCAGAAACATAATGCGACTGAAATCCTATATTGCAGTAGTTGAAAAGATAATTTGATTTTTTCATCACAATTTTGCCTGCAAAGTTTTCAGGATTTAGAGCTTCCTTTTCGGATTTAATATTAAGAAGAGAATCTATGCAAACCATTGAAACGGTTTTTTTTAGTTTTTCATAAGCGAGGTATGTCGAATATGTCAATTCAAATCCGCCTCCAAGTTGAATTACAATAATATTGTTTTGCAGACAAAATGAAGTAATATCAGCAATAGCTGCATCGGTATCTGAAGGTTTTTTCCCTTGTTTGAGATTCCCCAAATCCAGAATTGGTAATTTGAAATTGTTTTTTAGTTTATAAAGTTGTTCTCTGATAAAATCAGGCCCGTTTTCATAGTTTGAATAAGATTTTCTGCTATCGGTTACTCCAAAAATTACAATTTTATACTTATTGCAAATAGTTTTTGGAGAGTTATCGAAATTTTTTGCAATGGCAAATCCAAGACTATTTTTTTCGTAGGTCTTATCAAAATTTGGACTTACACAATCGAAATAAAGATCGGTTTCCATTATTTCTTTGTTTTATCTGCTTTTTCAGCTTTTTCAATTAGTTCAATACATTGTTTATAAGTTAATTCTGCAGGACTAATTTTTTTTGGAATTTTGTAATTCTTTTTTCCTAAAGCTATATATGGACCCCATCTTCCGTTTAAAATGCTAAGTTCCTTATCTTCCTCAAAAATTTTAATTACCTTTTCTCTTTCTTGTTTACGTTTTTCTTCAATTAGTTCTATAGCTCTTTCCTGCTCTATAGTATAGGGGTCGTCGATTCCTTTTTTAATACTTACAAATTTGGAATCGTGACGTACGTAAGGACCAAATTTCCCTATTCCTATGACAATATCTTTTTCTTCGTAAGAGCCTATTGTTCTGGGAAGTTTAAAAAGGTCGAGAGCTTCTTCCAGAGTTATTGATTCAAGATGTTGGTCTTTTCTCAGACTTGCAAATCGTGGTTTTTCTTCGGATTCTGTTTCTCCCAGTTGAGCGAGAGGTCCGTATCTTCCAATTTTTACCGAAACCTCTTTACCTGAAACAGGATCGTTTCCTAAGATTCTTTCGCCTTTGCTTCTTTCGGAGGTTTTTAAGGTTAATTCAACTTGTTTATGGAAAGGGTGATAAAATTTATCAATCATTTGTACCCATTCTTTTTTTCCATTGGCAATTTCGTCGAAGTCTTTTTCAACAGAAGCAGTGAAGTTAAAATCAAGAATTTCTACGAAATGTTCTGTTAGAAAGTCGTTTACTATGCTTCCAACATCTGTTGGGAATAATTTACTTTTTTCTTTCCCGCTTATTTCTGTTTTAGTTGTTTTTGCAATTTTCTGATTTTTTAGCTCCAGTTCAATGAAATTTCTTTCAATGCCTGTTCGGTCTTCTTTAACAACATATTCTCTTTGCTGAATAGTTGAAATAGTTGGAGCATAAGTTGAAGGTCTTCCAATTCCAAGTTCTTCGAGTTTTCTAACTAAACTGGCTTCAGTGTATCTGGGAGGATGAGCAGAAAACTTTTCTGTAGCTTTAATTACTTTTGTTATTAAAATTGTGTTTTTATCAATTGGAGGAAGCATACCTGCCTGAGTTTCTTCCTGATCGTCGTCGGATGATTCTCGATAAACCTTAAGGAACCCATCGAATTTAATAACTTCACCGGTGGCAGTAAACTTTTGTGAAAGACCGGGAGCTGTTAATGTAGCAATGGTTTTTTCAATAACAGCGTCCGACATTTGAGTAGCGATGGTTCTTTTCCATATCAGTTCATATAGCCTTTGTTCTTGTTTTGTTCCATCAACTTCTTTGTGTTGCAGGTAAGTTGGTCTAATGGCTTCGTGGGCTTCCTGAGCACCTTTTGATTTTGTAGCAAACTGACGAGTCTGCAAGTATTTTTCACCAAATTCCTTAACTATTTCAGATTTTGCCGAGTTTATTGCTAATTGCGATAAGTTAACGGAATCGGTTCTCATGTATGTTATTTTTCCCGATTCGTATAGCCTTTGTGCAACAGCCATTGTTTGTGCAACCGAAAAACCAAGTTTTCTGCTTGCTTCTTGTTGAAGAGTTGATGTTGTAAAAGGAGGAGAAGGTGATCTTTTAGAGGGTTTAGTAATTATTTCTTCAATAGAGAAATTAAGATTTTTACACTGCTCAAGCAATTTTGATGCCTGTTCTTCATTTTTCAGATTTTCAGGTAATTCAGCTCTTAATTCATATTTTTTTCCACCCGATTCAAATTCAAAAACAGCAATTACTTTAAATGATGAAACAGAATTATGATGTTTAATTTCTCTTTCTCTTTCAACAATGAGTCTTACAGCCACCGATTGAACTCGGCCTGCACTTAATGAAGGCTTAACTTTTTTCCACAGCACGGGTGATAGTTCAAAACCTACAAGTCTATCTAGTACCCTTCTGGCTTGTTGCGCGTTAACAAGGTTAATATCGATTTGACGAGGATTTTTTATTGCATTATCTATTGCCTCTTTTGTAATTTCGTGAAATACAATACGTTTAGTTTTTTCTATTTTCAGTTCCAAAACTTCCGAAAGGTGCCAGGCAATTGCTTCTCCTTCGCGGTCCTCATCGGATGCAAGCCATACTGTTGTGGCAGATTTGGCTAGTTTCTTAAGTTCGGCGACCATTTTCGATTTGTCGGGCGAAATTTCATATTGAGGTTCATAATTCTTTTCGATATTAATACCGAAGTTTTTCTTTACTAGATCGCGAATATGACCATAACTTGATTTTACAAGAAATCCTTTGCCCAAAAATTTTTCAATAGTTTTTGCTTTTGCAGGGGACTCAACGATTACTAAGTTTTCTTCCATCTATTTATGTTTGTTTTGTACAAGATTCAATTTCAAAAATTTCACAAAGTAAAATAAATAGATTTTGATTTTCCAAATTTTGTTTAATATAAATTTTTTTGGATACACGCCTTATTAATAAATAAACAACTTAATAGTAAGAGTTTAAAAGGGGTTTAAAAGAGCATTATTTTTTTCAAAAAAAAACGGAAGTCATTTCTGGCTTCCGTTTCAGATTATTCTTAATAATTTTATTTAGCAACAGAGACTCTTTTTGTAAATGTTTGTCCGTCAATGTTAAAGCTTAAAAAATAAAGTCCCGATGCAGCATTTTCCAGATTAATTTGATATAAGCCGGACATTTGTTTATCTAATGATGAATTGATCTTTCTGCCCGAAACATCGTAAGTTTCGATTGAAATATTAGCAGAAGAAAGATTTCCAAGATCGATAGTAAAAAGTCCATTTCCGGGATTCGGATAAATTAGAATTTGATTTTCGTTATAATCAATAATTTGAATATCGGTAATGCATCCTAAAACCCTCATTGCAGAGGATGTATTTACATCGAAAAGGCTTGTAGCAGTTTGCCAGTTGCCGTCTTTTTTGCAAAACAGAGTGTTTGTTCCTGAAGTTCCGCGGTTTGGAGCCATAGTAATAACAAGGGTATCGGGTGTTGAGTAATTTAATTGATAACCAATGTAGAAGATGCGATTAACCGGAATAGGGCTGCTAAAATTTACGATATTTACAAGGTTTTCTCCAATTGAAGAAATGTAAACTTGTTTAGAGCCAAGAACATTATTTGGTTTTCCGTCTTCCTCGTCCCAGACAGTAAAAGTTACTTTTCCACCGCCAGCATAAGCTTTTTTTACGGGGTAAAGCAATCCGCTAACTTCGGAAATCATGTAGTTTTCGTATCTGTCGGCATAAGCAGTTACAAATTTGCCGTTGTGGCCGGGCAAGTAACCCCAAGTTGAGGTAAGAGATTGTATTACCATAGCCTCTCCGGAAAACATATTGGTAAGGGTGTCGCATATTTCAGCAGTAGGAAAATCTGTAACAACAATATAGTCTGTTTTTGTAAGAGTTCCTGTGCCGGAAACATTTGTAGCACTTAGAGTAACCGAATAAATTCCCGGAATAGAATAAGTTATGTTGGTAGGATTCTGGTCTGTTGATGAATTGGGGGTTCCACCGGAAAAAGTCCATGACCAGCTAATAGGGTAATTAGCAGATAAATCTGTGAAATCAATTGATTCGCCTGATGAGATTAGTCTTTCCGAGGCTTCAAAATCAATTGAAGGAGCCAAGGAGCTTGTATCCAGAATTACTTTAATGTATTCAATTTTTGTTAGAGAATCTTCACCGGCAGGGTTTGTTACAACTAGTTTTACTGGAAATTCACCGGGACTGCTATAAACAATTCCGGAGGGATTTTGCACAGCAGAAGTAGTAACATCTGCTCCTGTAAATTCCCAAAGCCATGTAGTTGGGCTGTTTAGGGACAGGTCGGTAAAATCAACTGAGTTTCCGGCAACCAAAGTAGTTGGATTACCTGTAAAATCGGCAATTGGCGCAGTGTAAGTTGAAGGTTCCACTGTTATGTAGGCAGTTTTGGTTTCTGTGTCGGTACTTGTTCCGTTGGAAACTTCCAAACTAACAGTATAAGTTCCGGCAGTATTGTAAACTATTCCTAAAGGGTTTTGGTCTGTTGAAGTTCCGGGAGTTCCTCCATCAAAAGTCCAAGACCAAGTTGTTGGTCCTCCCGTTGTTAGGTCAGTGAAATTTACAGATCCACCCTCGGGCACGGTAGTTGGAGTTCCCGAGAAATTTGCTTCGAAAGCAACGGCGCAAGATGTTTCTGTTAGTCCGTAACTTTCGAGAGGTGTAATAATATCAGAAACGGTAGAAATAGGCCAAATATCTTGTTCCACAATTGAATGGTCGGGGGCAATAAGGCACATTGTTGGGTATGCACTAACTCCATAATCTGCATGAATTGCTGCTCCTCCGGAAGTTCCGCTAATGGTGGTGTATTCTACCCCATTGGCTAAATCCCAGGCTTCACATGCGGCGTCGTCCACATCTTCGTTAACGCCGATAAATATGACATCTCCGTTGTTACAACCGAAATATACATAAGCTTCATTTGTTGTCGTTGCGACAGCAGGGCAGGTGGTTCACCAAGAGGTAAAAAACTCCAGAACGACATATTTGCCGTTGTCGAGCAGCTCAAAAAGGTGTACTTCATTACCATCGATATCGTTACAAGTAAAATCAACAGCAGTAGTTAAAGTTACCTGAGAATTTGCAGCAAATGTTAAGAAAACTGCTGCAATAAAGGAAAGGAAAGTTTTTCTCATAAAATATGGTTGTTAGTATTAAGACAAATATAATATAATTTTTAACCAAAAAGTGGAAAATGTTATTTTTTGATGGTCTGATAGTTTGATTGTTTGATAGTTTGAAGGTGTAATTGTGGAAAATTTTCTAATAAATGGGATAAAATTCAGCAAAATTCTTGTAGGTTTGTTGTTTATTTTCTTTTGAAAAGCATTGATTAAGTTTTGAAACGGAATATTTTACTATGCGAAAGATATTTAACAAGTTAAGAGGAAAAAAGGCTGAGCCGCAAAAAGCTAAAGCCGAAAAAAATCCAATAAAGAAAAGGTATAGAAAATACATAATTGCTTTTTGGCTTATTTTTCTTACACCTGTGGTATTGTTGATAATTTTCTTTTCAATGGTTTCTAAAGGTTATTTTGGATACATGCCTAGTTTTGAAGAATTAGAGAATCCAAAAAGTAATCTTGCTTCAATAGTAATTTCTTCCGATGGAGATACAATTGGGAGTTATTTTGTTGAAAACCGTACTATTGTTGAATACGAGAATATTTCCCCAAATGTAATTGATGCACTTGTTGCTACAGAGGATGTTAGGTTTTACGATCATTCCGGTATTGACTTCAGGGCAATGGGAAGGGTTTTTCAAGGAGTAATTTCGGGAAATCAGCAAGGAGGAGGAAGTACTATTAGTCAGCAATTGGCTAAACTGCTTTTTCCTAGAGACGATTTTAGTTCGGCATATGACAAAGCCACAAGAAAGGCTAAAGAATGGGTTATTGCCGTGAAACTTGAAAAGAGGTACACAAAGGAGGAAATTATTACTATGTATCTTAATAAATTTGATTTTTTAAATCTGGCGGTTGGAATTAATTCAGCAGCAAAGGTTTACTTTAATACAACACCCGAAAAACTTACAGTTAATCAAGCAGCCATGCTTATAGGAATGGTGAAGAATCCTTCCTTATATAATCCCTTAAAAAGAGCAGAAGAAACAAAACACAGGAGAAATGTAGTTTTGTCGCAAATGGTAAAGTATGGAAAACTAGATCAAAAGGCTTTTGATACGCTTAAGGTTCAGCCACTTGGACTGGATTATCAATTAGTCGATCACAAGGAGGGAATTGCTCCGCATTTAAGAGAGTATATTAGAAGAACCATGTCGGCAAAGAAGCCTGTTAGAAGAGATTATTCAAATATTTACCAATATTATGAAGATTCTTTGGAGTGGGAGGAAAATTCTTTATACGGTTGGTGTAATAAAAACCGTAAGCCAAATGGTGAGCCTTACGATATATACAAAGACGGTTTAAAGATTTTTACTACCATCAATTCCAAAATGCAAAGGTATGCAGAGGCAGCAGTTTTGGAGCACATGTCTTTCCTACAGGAGAAATTTTTTCTTGACAAAAAGAATAATGCCAGAGCACCTTTCGAATGGAATAAATATTTGGTTTCTGACGAGGAAATTGAAGGTATTATGAATGCTTCTATGCGAAATTCGGGCAGATATATGGATTTGAAAAGGGCAGGATGGAAAAAAGAGGATATTGTTGCTTCTTTTCATAAGCCTGTGGAAATGAAGGTTTTTGCTTATGAAAGAAAAAAGCTGCCTTCAAAAGGAAATGAAGAAAAGTATGATATCAAAATGATTGAAATTGATACAGTTATGACTCCCTGGGATTCGATGCGTTATTATAAGTTTTATTTAAGAACCGGGTTCATGTCTTTTGAACCGCAAACAGGTTTTGTTAGAGCTTATGTTGGGGGAACAAATTTCAAGCATTTTCAATACGATCAGGTGAAGCAGGGAAAGAGACAGGTTGGTTCAACTTTTAAGCCATTTGTATATACTTTGGCAATGACAAACGGCTATTCTCCCTGTTACACTGTTTCGCATGTGCCAGTAACAATTGATTTGCCGGATGGAAAAACCTGGTCGCCAAGAAATGCTGTTTCTGAAAAATTTACCGGCAAGAATGTTACATTAAAATGGGCATTGGCAATGTCGAGTAACTGGATTACTGCATGGATAATGAAGAGGTTTAAAAGTCCTGAAGCCGTGGTAAAAATTGCTAAAGATATGGGAGTTACGAGTCATCTCGACCCGGTATATGCTATGTGTTTAGGGCCCGATGCAATTTCTGTTTACGAAATGGTTGGGGCTTATGGAACATTTGCCAATAAAGGAGTTTTTACCAAGCCAATTTTTGTTACAAGAATTGAAGATTCCAATGGTAATGTTTTGGGATATTTTGCTCCAAAACGAAAAATGGCTTTAGACGAAAAATCGGCATTTTTAATGTTAAGTTTAATGGAAGGGGTTGTTCAGCATGGAACTTCCACTTCAATTAGATATCAGTACGGACTAACTAATCAGATTGCCGGAAAGACCGGAACAACAAACTATTCAAGAGATGGATGGTTTATTGGAATAACGCCAAATCTTGTTTCGGGATGTTGGGTTGGTGGAGAAGATCGGCCGATTAGTTTTTCTAATATGACTTACGGACAAGGTGCTAGGATGGCATTACCAATTTGGGCAAAATACATGAATATGGTTTATGCAGATTCTACTTTAACAGGATATTCGAAAAAGGATATTTTTGAAAAGCCTGATACCAAACTAAATATTGAGCTGGACTGCAGCAAGTATGACAGAGAGATGGAAATGCTGGAAGGAATGGGAGATGAAGACGACGATGAAATAATGAATTATTAATCGGCAAAGATTTTTCTAAAAACATCTTCAATTTTTGCAACAAACTCTATTTGAATTTTCTTGTATTTGCCCGAAATTCCATTTTTATTAGCTTCGGAAACAAAAATTCTTGTAAATCCAAGTTTTTCGGCCTCAGAAATTCTTTGTTCAATTCTTGAAACAGGTCTAATTTCGCCTGAAAGACCAACCTCTCCTGCAAATGCGGTTTGTTTGTGAATGCTAATATCCACATCGGAAGAAAGAATAGAGCAAATTACAGCAAGGTCTATTCCCGGATCTACCACCTTAATTCCACCTGCAATGTTAAGAAAGACATCCTTTTGGGAAAGTTTAAAGCCTGCTCGTTTTTCGAGAACAGCCAAAAGCATATTAAGACGTCTGATATCGAAACCTGTTGCAGAACGTTGAGGAGTTCCATAAACCGCAGATGACACAAGGGCTTGAACCTCAATAAGAAAAGGCCTAATACCTTCAACAGTTGCAGATATTGCAATTCCGCTGTAATCGTCTCTTTTTTGTGAGAAAAGAAGTTCTGAGGGATTAGTAACTTCCCTTAAACCGTGGCTCATCATTTCAAATATTCCAATTTCGGAAGTAGAACCAAAACGATTTTTTATTGAGCGTAAAACTCTGTACATGTGATTTTTATCGCCTTCAAATTGCAAAACAGTATCAACTATATGCTCTAGAATTTTGGGCCCCGCAATATTTCCGTCTTTATTAATATGGCCTATAAGGAAAATTGGAATCGACAGTTTTTTAGATACACTAAGCAAAGCCGCAGCACATTCTCTAATTTGAGTAACTGTTCCGGGGTAGGAGTCAATTTTTTCGGAAAACACAGTTTGAATGGAATCAATAATAACAATTCCGGGGTTTTGACTGCTGATAACCGACAGAATATTCTCCAGATTTGTTTCAGCCAGAAGATAGCAATTTTCGTTTTCAACGCCAATTCTTTGGGCTCTTTGACTAATTTGACCTGTACTTTCTTCGCCGGAGATATAGATTATTTTTTTGCTTTTTGTTTCCAGAGCAAGATGCAGCATAAGAGTAGATTTGCCAATTCCGGGTTCGCCACCAACCAAGACCAAAGAACCGGGAAGTATTCCTCCACCAAGTACCCTGTCTAATTCTCCAATACCGGAAATAATTCTTGTTTCGTTGCTGTATTCAACCTCAGAAAGTTTTACAGGCAGACTGCCGGAGCTAATTCTATTTTCGGTTTTTGAAGTAGTTTTTGTAGCAGTCATTTTTTCTTCCAGCGAATTCCACATTCCACAAGAAGGACATTTACCAACCCATTTCGGAGTTTGGTATTCGCAATTGGAACAAATATAAGTAATTCGTGATTTAGCCACTTTTTTTTATTGCTTAACAAATTCTCTGCGCTTATAGCCGTTGTTACCGTATGGGTCAACCTCCCGCAGAATGTTTAAAATGGTTTTGTTAAGTTTCTCTATTCTGTAACGTCCGTTAACATTTTCACCGCCTATTTCCGAAAGATTATCTATTGTAACATAGCCTTCAAAAAGATTTTGTTCAATAAAATATGTTCCGGTATCGCTCGGAACGCCATTGTAAATGCGGTAAAGATTTCCTCCCGGAGTAAATTCCCAGTAAGTTTCATCGTCCCATGAAGAGTGAAGCGGAATGCTTTTCCAAACGCCAATAATTTTCGATTCTTTTGCTTTTTTACATGAAGGTGTTGAAACCGTTATAACGAAAAGCGAAAAAATTGCCAGAAAAGATATGTAAATAGTGTTTTTCATATTAAAATCTTTATCATACAGGTTATTTGCTTACCATTGCCTAATTATTACCCGTTATTTTTCAGACAATTAAAAAGCAAATATAAAAAAATAACCAATTAAAAAGCAAAAAAGCGTTATAGGTTTTTCTTAATTTTTTCAATAAGGTTTGAAGTTGAATAACCTTCTACAAAATCTATGGTGCAAATTTCGCCTCCGTTTTTCTTAATAATGTCGTAACCAACAATGTCTTCGGGTTTATAATCGCTACCTTTTACAAGAAAATCGGGATTAATGGTTTTTATTAAATTGTAAGGAGTATCTTCCTCGAAAAGTACAACTGCAGAAACAAAACCTAAAGAAGCCAGTTGCAAAGCTCTTGATTTTTCATCTTGAATTGGTCTTTCAGCACCCTTAAGACGGACAACCGAACTATCGGTATTAAGTCCAATTATTAGCAGGTCTCCAAGGTCTGCAGCTTTTGCAAGGTATTCGATATGACCACGATGCAAAATGTCGAAGCAACCGTTAGTAAAAACAATTTTACAGTTTTTAAATTTCCAGAACGAAAGTTTTAGGTTTAATTCATCAGGATTAAGAATCTTACCTTCTATTTTTTCAAGCCTTGACATTTTTTTTATTTTTTCTGTTAACAATTGGAAGAAGAATAATTGAGATTGAGCCTACCAAAAGAACCATAAGAGTTTGAGCACCATGGTGAACAAGGGCAAAAAATTCAGCATTCTGGTTTTGAATACTTAATGTTGCGCCTGCAATTCCTACAATTACCAGAGCTTTGGAAGTCATTATATGCCAAGTTCCGAGGCCACCTTGCGAAGGAGCAACCATACCGAAAGAGCCAATAACAAAAACGGTTAAAGTGCAATTTAAATTTATGTCTTTTGTAAAATCAAAGGCAAGAAAGCTAACATATAGACCAATGAAATAAAGGCCCCAAATAAGAATTGAATAAACTACGAAAAGTGTGTTTTGTTCCAGTTTAAAAATAGTTTTTAAACCTTCAAAAAACTTCTTTGCAAGGTCTGAGAGTTTTTTGTAAAAGAAGTTGGTTTTTAGTTTTTTTCTAAAGAATTTCCAAAAAATGATTATTCCGGCAATTAAAGCCACCATTAAAATTACTAGCAATTTGGTTATTAGAACAATTTTGTCGTAGGTTTCAGGGTTTTCCTGAAGAAACTGTGAAATTAACGGGAACTGAGAAAGAATAACCACAAGGGTAAGAATAAGCAGAATAGCCATATCTATTATTCTTTCTGTAACAATAGTTCCAAAAGTTTGTGGGAAAGGAATATTTTCGTATTTTTTAATAATTGTTGGTCGTGTAACCTCCCCTAAGCGAGGTAAAGCGTAATTAGCTAGATAAGTGCTCATTACAGAGAAAAACGAATTAGCAAGAGAAGGAGAATATCCAAGAGGTTTTACCAGAATTCTCCATCTGATAGCTCTTATGAAATGGCTAAGAATATATACAAATACAGAAATAATAATCCAGTAATAATCAACTTTCTTAAGGCCGGAAATAAGCAAATCCATATTTTGGTCGCGGTATAAATACCAAAACAAGCCAACCCCCAACCCTGTAAAGAGCACGTAGGTAATTATATTCAGGATTTTTTTGTTCAAAGGATTAGTCTAAGAGCTTGTTGGTAGCAGTATCGGGGAAAAGTAAGGTAGGTTTATGTTGTTTTGCTTCCTCAAATTCCATAGAAGCATAAGAGATAATAATAACAACGTCACCAACAGCTACTTTTCTGGCAGCGGGACCATTTAAACAGATTTCTCCGGAGCCTTTTCTTCCTCTTATGACGTAGGTTTCCAGTCTTTCACCATTATTGATGTTTACAACCTGAACTTTCTCATTTTCAATAATATTAGCAGCATCAAGCAATTCTTCATCAATTGTAATGCTTCCAACATACTGTAAATTGGCTTGTGTTACAGTAACCTTATGAATCTTCGATTTAACAACTTCAATGTTCATGATTCAAAAAATTAATAGCCTACAAAGTTATGGAAAAAAAAACAATTGAATCAAAAAAGAACTGTTAAGATTTAATATTTTTCAATATTTATTTGAATTTAAGGTTATCGATAAGCCTTATTTTACCTGCATAAACTGCAATGCAAGCAGTAAGAGATTGGGAACTATCCGGAGAGTCTACTTGTTGAAGATTTTGGCTATCAACTATTTGAAAGTATTCAGTTTCTAAAAAAGGAATTTTATTTACTTGTTCTGTAGCCCATTTTTCAATTTCTCTTAAACTGAGAATATTTATTTTTGCTTTAGATTCTTTAAGAATTCTAAATATTTCTTTTGCTGAATTTCTTTCTTCGATAGAAAGACGAGCATTTCTGGAGCTCATAGCCAGGCCGTTGGGTTCTCTAACTATTGAACATGGAACAATTTGCACAGGAATTGAATAATCGTGAACCATTTTCTTAATAATGGCGAGTTGTTGAAAATCTTTTTCTCCGAAATAGGCATTTGAAGGTTTTACAATATCGAAAAGTTTTCTAACCACAACAGCCACTCCATTGAAATGTCCGGGACGAAAAGCTCCTTCCATAACTGTTTCAAGATTTCCAAAATTGTATTTTTCATTTACTTCCTCGGGATACATTTCAGCAACTTCGGGATAGAAAACAAAATCTACTCCGGCATTTTTTAGCATTTCGAAGTCTTTTTCGGGGTTTCTAGGATATTTTTCCAGATCTTCGGGGTTGTTAAACTGAATGGGGTTAACAAAAATGCTAACTACCGTGAAATCGTTTTCTGATTTTGACTTTTCTACAAGAGAGATATGTCCTGAATGCAGAGCGCCCATTGTTGGCACAAATCCGATTTTTTTCTTTTGAAGTATCGGTTGTTGCAGGTCTTGCTGTAAGTCTTTAATTTTATTATATATTTTCATTTGAAAAATTTTGGAGCAAAAGTATAGGAAAAAATGTATTTTTGTAACAAACCAAAAAAGGAATTAGAAATTTTTATGACCATCAGTAAAAGAATAATACCAATAATTGTTTTTATTAATTTGATTTTTTCGATGACGGCAATGACTGAAAAAAAAGCAGTTAAGTCGGATTGGACAGATAGTCAAAAGCTTGATTCTTTGTGTGAATGGGCATGGAAGGAAAGGCGAATTGATATTGCTTCAGGAAGAGAGTATATAAAAACTGCAATGGAAATAGCAGAGAAAATGGGCGACGATTGCAAAATCGGAAAAGTTCTCTTTTATGAAGGTTCTCTGTTTTTTAATGCAGGCGATGCTTCAAGAGGCATAGAAACCTTTAGGCAAGCTGCATTTTTAATAGAAAACTGCAATGATGAATATTTGCTTTCCAGAATTTATAATGGTTTAGGATTGTGTAATGCCGATATGAGTAATTTTACTGAAGCAATTTCTTATTATCAATTGGCTTTGGATATATATGTAAAGACAAATGACGAGGAAGGGATCGCTCTACAGAAACAGAATATTGGAGTAATTTATTTTCAGGTAGGGCAATTAGATAAGGCAATAAAAAACTACCTTGAGGCAGCTTCCATCTTAGAAAATATGGACAATCCCACACTCAATATTTTGGCAAACAATTATGTGAATCTTGCCATAATATATCATAAACTAAAAGAGATAAAGAAATCAATTGGTTATTATTGGAAAGCTGTTAGGATTTATGAAAAATGCAATGATAAGCTGGGAGTAGGAGAGTCGTACACAAATTTGGCAGTTGTTTATTTCGACATTAATCTTGATAGTTCTTATTTCTATCATTTTTCTGCCTTAAATATTTATAAAGAAACCGGCAATATTCAAAGAGAAGGGCTAGCTTGGACTTATTTAGCTGATATTTACAGGGAAAGAAGGGTTGCCGATACGGCATTGGCTTATTATACAAAATCAATTGAGATGCTAAAAGGTGTTGGTTTTACCTATGGATTGATTTCAGGATTAAGTGGAAGAGGAATATTATTGCGTGAGACAGGAAGTTTTGAAGCGGCCATTGCCGACCTGAAAGAAGCATTAGATTCAGCATCTTCAAGTAAAGCTTTAAATTTAGAAGAATCGGTAAGTTTGGAGCTTGCAAATACATACCAAAGTGCCGGAATGTATAAAGAAGCTTACGAAGTCTTGAGTCGACATAAAATGCTAAGCGATAGTCTTTTAGGTCAAGAAAAGATTCAGACTATAAAGAATCTTGAATTTTCTTACGAAACCGAAAAAAAACAACAGGAAATAGATAAACTGAATAACGAAAAGAGAATTGCTCATATTAGATTTTATTCAATAATTGCAATATCCGTTCTTCTAATTGCATTTTTGTTAATTATTTTTTCTCGGCAAAAAACAATTAAGAACAAGAAAATGGCTCTAATGGAAGCGACCAAGATGCTTGCTGAAACAAAACTTGCTGCTGCTCAAACTGATATTGAGATGAGAAAGAAGCTACTCCTTAATTATGTAATGAGAATTTCTGAAAAAAACGATTTATTTGCCACAATTAGAAGCAAATTAACTGAGAAAAAGCAAATAGATAAAGAGAAGCAGCAAGAACTCATATCAATCTTAAACAGTCATTTACTTATTCCCGGAGAAAAACAAGAGCTAGAACATTTAACTAAGCAGGCTGGGCAGGTTTTCTTCTCAAAGCTTGATAATTTAAGTAATGACCTGAAAGAGACTGAAAAGAAAGTTTGTGTTTTTCTTTCTTTAGGGCTCAGTTCTAAGGATATGGCTTCAATTTTAAATATAAGCCCCGCTACAATTGATAATTACCGCAGCAATATTAGAAAAAAACTGAATCTCGACTCAAATATCGGTCTTGAGGAGTTTTTAAAGAGCTTGTGAGAATTCTAGTGCTGATAATCAGCATTATAGCTTTTTATATATGAGATTAATTCGATGTTAAGTTTATGGCTTATGAGATTTTTGTGAGATAAAAAAAATAACCAACGAAACAATTTGTCGTTTATTTGCAAAAAAAAGATCACAATTATGAAAAAAAGCTTATTTATTTCGATTTTATCCATTTTGTTGATATGCAATCAAAATGGTTATTCCCAGATAGATTTGAATGAAGGATTAATTCTTCATTATTCTCTGGATGGAAATGCAGTGGACAATAGTTCCGGAGCAAACGATGGTGTTGTTTCATCAACAGGTGCTTATGGCACAACAGATGCCAACGGTATTAAAACCAAAGCAATGCTGTTTAATGGAACTTACGAGCAGGGAATGATTACTTGTCCTGCCGAATTAATGAACAACCTTACGGAATTTTCATTGTCTTATTGGTTTAATCTTTCATCTCTAACCAATGGAATGAGTTTGGTTGGGCAAGACAATGTTTTGGAAACAGGGTTTTATACATCATCAAATCGTATTGTTGTTTATCATCCAACTTCCGGAGGTGTTAGCGTACCATTAACTTCCGTAACCGAACAGTGGAATCATCTATCGATTAGTTGTAGTGGTACAGAAATGAAAATTTATCTTAATGGTGTGCTTGTAAACACTTTAACTGGAAATTATTCTTTAACTTCAAGCGTGTATCCTCCCAGAATTGGAGGTAATGTGGTAAACCAAAGCGACAATAGCTGGTTAAGAGGAAAGGTTGATGAGGTTAGGTTTTATAACAGAGTGTTAAATGTGGATGAAATAAATCTTCTCTCATCAGTAATATCTCTAACCTTTGCAATTAGCTCTGTTAGTGAAACAAGTTTGTGCGCAGGAGAGAGCTTAAATGTTAGTTATACAATATTGGGTTCAGGAATAGAAACCGGAAATAATTTCTATTTGCAATTAAGCGATGAAAACGGATATTTCGATAATCCAATAGTCTTAGCTGAGCAAACAGGAACTTCTTCCGGAACTTTCTCAGGCGTTATTTTGCCCGAATATTTGAAAACCGGCGATTCTTACAAATTGAGAATAGTAGGAGATTTGCCTATTTTTCAGGGCACTGTTTCTTCTTCAACCTTAAGTATTTTTAATCCTTCGGAGGGGTTGTCAACTTTAGAGTACAAAAGAATGCTTTACTATAAATTCGATGGTAATACAAATGATTTTAGCGGAAATAGCCAAAACGGAACAGCTGTTGGCGGATGCTCCTATGTTGATGATAGGTTTGGAAACTCTTTTTCGGCAATGCAGATGAATGGAACTACAGGTCATGTTGTTGTGCCTGAGGGTGTTTGGTTCGATAGCGGCCCATTTTCTGCATCGGTTTGGGTAAAACCAATTTCTTTTATTTCTTGGTCTAGAATTTTTGATTTTGGAAAAGGGGAAAATAATGAAAATGTTGTATGGGCTTTATCACAATCAACAACAGGTAAACAGTTTTTAAGTATAAGGCAAGGTTCTACAGAAGTTACAACTCTTGCAGGGACTGTTTCATCCTTAAATGAATGGAATCATTTGGCAACAGTTTTTGATGGTTCAACAGCCTCTGTTTATATTAACGGTGTAAAAGTTGCAACAACCACCTCCAGTGGTGCAAGATTGATTTTTAGAAACATAAACTACATTGGAAGAAGTAATTGGTCTACTGATTCTTATGCGAATGCTGTTTTCGATGATTTTTCAATTTGGAAAAGAGCTTTGTCTGAGTCGGAAATAAAGGTTCTGGCTTTTGATGGGATGGCCTTTTCTAATTCCCCGGTTTGCGATGGAAATAGCATTTTTCTTGAAGCAGCAGACATTCCGGGGGCAAGCTATGTGTGGTCGGGACCCGCTTTTTCGGCAAACGGAAGAACTCAAGAAATACAATCAGTAGCTGCTGCCAACGGAGGAAGATATTATGTAACTATAAGCGACGGTTTGTGTTCATATATTGATAGCACTGATGTTACCGTAGTTTATCCGGGATCTCAGGCTTCAGTTTCTTTTTCAGGATTACCTTCAACAACTTATACAGGAGCTTCTTCTGTAACTCTAACCGGAAGTCCTGCCGGAGGATATTTTTCCGGATTGGGAATAAGTGCCTCTGTGTTTAATCCAAGCACTGCCGGAGTGGGAACACATTCAATTGTTTACAGCTATATGAACACCGGAGGTTGTGTTAGTACTTATTCTCAGGAAGTTGAAGTAGGAGAAGGAATAAATATGGAAAATGCTACAATTACAGCTTGTCAGGGCGGATTTTTCGATTCGGGAGGAAATACTGCAAATTATTTAAATAACGAAAATAGTGTAATTACTTTTTGCTCCGGTACAGGAGATCCATTTAGATTTCAATTTACCTCTATGAGTATAGGCACAGGCGATACATTATGGGCTTACGATGGGCCAACAGTAAACGATGAACTTATTGCAATTTACATAGCCTATTCAAATACAGATTACATTTGGTCGTCGGGCGATAATATTACTTTTAAGTTTAAAAGCGACGGTTCATCTACCACAAGTGGTTGGGAGGCACAGTATTGGTGCATGGAAGATCCTTCAATGCCGGCAGAAATTACAAATATGAGTACCGGTTTTAGAACAGTTTGTAGTGGCACATTTAGAGATCCGGGTGGAAGCGGAAATTATTCAGTTGGGACAAACGTAACCCAGACTTTCAAATCTTCCGACGGTAACCGACTTAAACTTTTATTTACAATGTTGAATATTAATGGAAATAACGGTGGACATTGGCTTAGTGTTTACGATGGTCCCACAACCGCTTATCCTTTAATTGGAAGTTATAATGAGTGGGCATGGCCTCCATCATCAATTGTAGAATCAACAGGAGAATATCTAACTTTTAACTTCAATTCAACAAATACTTCTGCAGGTTCGCGTCCGGGCTGGGAGGCAACCTGGGAATGTACAACACCGCCACTTCAAATTATTAATATTCAGGATGAAGATACACAAGTTTGTGAAGGTGTTTTCTATGATAATGGCGGACCCAATGCAAATTATTTATCTAATTCTAATGAATCAATAGTTTTGAGTGCTGAACCTGGAAAAATATTGTATATGACTTTCAATCATAATAATACACAATTTGGTTCGGGAGATACTTTATGGGTTTACGATGGAAATATTTCATGGGACAATCTAAAGGCAATGTATATTTCAAGCTCAAGAATGGATCCAATTTATTCTTCGGGTTCATCCTTAACATTTGTTTTTAAATCTGATGGAACAGGTGGTGGAAGAGGTTGGCAAGCATATATAAATTGCGTTGATCCTCCTGCAAATGCTGTTACTTACAATATGAGCACCGGAATTAGAGCAGTTTGCAACGGAACATTCAGAGATCCGGGCGGAAGCAGCAATTATTCGGTTGGCACAAATGTAACCCAGACTTTCAAATCTGCCGACGGAGAACGACTTAAGCTTTTATTTACAATGCTGAATATTAATGGCAATAATGGCGGTCATTGGCTTAGTGTTTACGATGGTCCCACAACCGCTTATCCTTTAATTGGAAGCTATAACGAATGGGCATGGCCACCATCTTCAATGGTAGAATCAACAGGTGAATACATAACGTTTAACTTCAATTCCACAAATACATCGGCCGGTACACGTCCGGGTTGGGAAGGAACTTGGGTATGTACTACACCGGTTTTAACTCATATTTATACCGGGGATGATGATGTTTCAATTTGCGATGCAGTTATTTACGATCATGCCGGGCCGGCCGTTAATTATAGCGCAAACAGAAAAGATACAACGGTGGTTTGTTCCGACAACGACCAGCTTTTGCAGGTAATTTTCAATCATAACGAAACAGGTCTTGCTTCAGGTGATACCTTATGGATTTACGATGGCAATTCAGTTTTATCCCCACCTCTGGGTATGTATATTACAAGCTCAAGAATAGACCAGATTGTATCTTCAGGAACTTGTCTAACTTTTGTTTTTTCCTCCAATGCAACTAGTCAAAGCAGAGGTTATCAAGGAGTTATTTCTTGCATAACTGTTCCTCCTGCCCAAATTTCTTACAATATGAGTAGTGGAGTTAGATATGTTTGCAATGGAAAATTCTTAGATCCGGGAGGAACAAGTAATTATCCCGATGGTGTTTATACTCAAACATATACATCTTATAGCGGAGAAAGATTGAGGTTTACAAGAAATTCTTTCGATTGTAACGGCAACAATGGTGGACATCCAATTTCGGTATATGACGGGCCAAGTACGGCCTCTCCATTAATTGGAACTTATACAAATTATGCATATCCACCGGCTGTTTTCGAATCTACAGGTTCCAGTTTGACTTTTCATTTTAATTCTACAAATACCATGGCAGGAAATACTGCCGGATGGGACTTCTCGATTTCATGTTTTACAGAAAGTGCAATAGATGTTGCATGGATAAACAGTCCTTTATGTGCCGGAGAAACTGTTGATATACCTTATATTTTGAACGATGTTGTAAACTCAGGAAATGTTTTTACAGCGCAATTGAGCGATGCATCAGGAAGTTTTTCTTCACCTACGAACATAGGAACAATAACATCAACAGAATCGGGAACAATTTCTGCGACAATTCCCGGAGGAACAATCTCGGGTAGTAATTACAGAATAAGAGTAGTTTCAAACGACCCTCCAATGCTGGGAAGTCAGTCGCCAAATCCGGTTGTAATAATTGCCAATCCAACTGCACCGGTAATTTCGGCAGTTGGAGCCACAACATTTTGTCAGAATACCGGAAGTGTTACACTTAGCACAACTGCTCAATCCGGCGTAAATTATCAGTGGATTAGAGATGGAGCTGTTAATGTTGGTTCTAATTCCAATATTTTTACAGGAACTTATGGAGGAATTTACACATTGGAAGTATCAAATACTTGCAGTACTGTTTCTTCTTCAAATAGTATTGAATTAGCCGAGGAATATCCTCTTTCAGAGCCACTTATAACGGCAGCAGGAGCTACAGATTTTTGTAACGGAGAAAGTGTTGAATTATCTGTTGAATGGTTAGAAAATGTTAGTTGGCAATGGACATTAGATGGAATAAATACCGGAACAAATTCAAATATTCTTGATGCAACAAGTCAGGGAGTTTATTCAATTTCGGCTAATAATTCTTGTGGAAGTGTTAACAGCAGCAATCAGATTACAATTACCCACTTAACCCCTGCGCCTGTTTCGCAATTGATTTCTGCCTCCGGCGCAACAGAGTTTTGCGAAGGAAGTAATGTTGAACTTAGCGTAGGTTTGAATTCAGGAAGCTCATATCAATGGTATTTGGATGGAATAGCTTTTGGAACCGACATTAATACAATAACTGTAAGCGAAGCCGGTGAGTATTCGCTAACGGAGACAAATGAATGTGGTTATGCCAATTCGGCCAATACTGTGCAAATAGTTGTTAATTCAGCTCCGCAAACACCAACTTTTGTTGCAAATGGAGCAACATCATTTTGTAATGGTGGCAGTGTAGAACTTGAATCAGAAAATTTTTCCGGTCAACATTATCAGTGGTATCTTAACGGAACTCCGGTTTTCGACGATAATCATATTGTTATTGCTTCAAATGCAGGAACTTACACATTAAGTTCGTGGAACGATTGCGGAACTGTTTCATCGCCTAGTAGTGTTGAAGTAGTTGTTTTGGGAGAAATTCCTGCTAGTCCGATAATTACCGCCTCAGGCTCAACAAGTTTCTGTGAGGGAGGTTCAGTAGTGCTTTCAAGTAATTCGTCATCAGGATTTTTATGGTCGAATGGGGCTGTAACTTCTGAAATAACCGTTAGCGAATCGGGAACCTATTTTGCCTATGAAGATGGAGGTTCAGGATGTATTTCAGCACCAAGTAATTCTATTGAAGTAATTGTTTATTCAAATCCTGTAGCCAATATAAGTAGCAGTGCTGCAAGTATTTGTCCTGGTGAAACAGGAGTATTTTTAAGCTCCGATGCAGCAGAAACCTACGAGTGGATTTATGAAGGAACGGCAACCGGTTTCAACACCCAAACCATAGAAGCAAATAATCCGGGAACATACGAATTGATTGTTACCAACGTAAATTCTTGTTCAGATAACACAATTTTTGAACTGCTTGAAGGTGCTACTCCTATTGTAAATTTAGTATATTCAGGTACAGAATTTTGTGAAGGTTCATCACTAGAACTTTCTGTTTCAGGTTCAGATTTAGCGAGTTTTGTATGGATGAATGAAAGTGGAGTAATTTCGGGAGCAATTAGTTCTACATATTATGCAACATCTGCCGGAGAATATTATGCTGAAGTAACAAACACACAAGGATGTGCAGGACTTACGGAGACAGTTTCAATTTACGAATTGCCTCTTCCTTTGGCCAACATTGTTGCAAACACTACAAGTTTTTGTTCAGGAGATTACATAACTATTACAGCAAACTTTGTAAGCGGTGCAAGCTACGAATTATTCAGGAATGGCATAAGTTTGGGTGCAGCAGGACTTGACAATATTTTTGATGTTTACGAATCGGGAGCTTATTATGTTGAGGTTGAGGATGTTTGCGTAAACACTTCGAATACCATTATTATTTCTGAAAATACCGTACCAAGCGCAGCAGGAAGTATTTCGGGTGTAAATCAGTTTTGCCCGGGTGAAGTACTTAGTTTTTCAGTACCAACAAGTGTAGGCGCTGATTATTATCATTGGCAAATAATACCTTCAACTGCCGGTTCAATAAGTTCGGGGCAAGGAAGCACAGGAATAGTGGTGGCAATGACAAACACCGGAGCAACCATAAGAGTAACACCAAGAAATGAATGTGGCGACGGAGTTTATTCAAACTATTCTGTTAGCCCATATTCATCGGGTACATGCGATTGGGAAGTTATGTTTGCCGGAATTCCAACAAATATTTGTTCCGGCAATTCCGTAACCTTCTACAATTACACAAATGCTTCGTATTTTGGCGGGTTTACCCCTACATGGTCGTTTGGATCAGGAGCAGTGCCTTCAACAGCAACGGGAAACGGACCACATACAGTTACCTACAACACAATTGGAAATAAAACAGTTGTTTTGGAGTATATTGACGCATTTGGCTATCCTTACGACAGTGAGACAAAAACGAATTATATTGTTGTTGGAGCCCCTGTAAATACTTCTGCTATAACCGGAAATGTTTTGGTAGCATGCAACGGATCTATTGCAACATATTCAGTAGTAGAAACAGCAGGTTCAACTTACCAATGGACAGTTCCCGCAGGAGCAACAATAGTTTCAGGTCAGGGAACTCATGAAATTGAAGTTGAGTTTTCGGGCACTGCCGGAGCAATTTCAGTTGTTGAAACAGGAGTTTCCGGTTGCACAGGCTCTGCTGTAACAATAAATGTTGAATGTGATGACGTTAGCATTAATCATTTAAGTTCAGGAATTGTAAAGCTTTATCCAAATCCGGGTTCAGGAATAGTAACATTAGAGAGCGAATTTGATTTTGAGTTAATTGAGATTTATGATATAAGCGGAAGAAAAGTAAATGCGACAAATATTACCGGCAGAAAGCAAAACATTGATTTATCATACTTATCTTCAGGGGTGTACAATGTTAGAATTATTGCGAAGAAGGAGGTTGTAGTTGAAATTCTGGTAATTGATAAGTAGGGAAGCTAATAATTGAAACAAAAACGGAGGCAATCTAACTTACCTCCGTTTTTTTTATATTTTAAAACCAATTGTTAATTATTACCTTTTAGCAAATCGTTATACTTTTTATCGTTGGAAATTAATTTAACAGCTTGAAGGAAAACTTCATCTGTTAAGTTAATGATTTCAAAAAACTCGCTGGTGTCCCAAATGTCTCGAGCAATTAGAGCCTTAATTTGAAGAGCTATGTCGTCTTTAGCCGCAGCAAATTCTTCTTCATTGAATTTTAGTTCGGCTTTCTCGGCATCGGAAAGCAGATCTTTAAGCATATCTTCACTCACTTTAAAATTCTCATTGAATTTATTAAATGAAGAGTAGGTTTGCTTTAGGTTGTTTCTATTGTTATCGACATAATTCATGGTAAAATCTCTTATAGTTCCTTTTCTAATAAGCTGCCGAAAATACTCCGGAAATTTTGTTGTGTCAATTGGCACAAACAAATCTGGCATAATTCCTCCACCACCGTAAACTATACGTTTGTTTACTAATGTTTTGTATTTCAATGAATCAGGGAAATGAATATTGTCTTCAGAACTTAGTTCACCGGAATTATATCTGTTTATTAAATCTTTAGTGTATTCCTCATAACCATCTTCGTATGGTTTTTGAATAAGTCTTCCGGTTGGTGTATAATATCTTGCAATTGTAAGTCTAATCATTGCCCCGTCTGTTAAATAAAACGGTCGTTGAACAAGTCCTTTTCCAAATGTTCTTCTTCCAATAACCACCGCTCTATCCCAGTCTTGCAATGCTCCCGAAACAATTTCGCTTGCCGATGCAGAACTTTGATCTACCAAAACCACCAGTTTTCCCTTAAGGAAAGAGCCTTTTGGATTAGATTTATACTCAACCTTAGGACTTTGAACACCCTCAGTATAAACAATAAGTTTGTCTTTATCGAGAAATTCATCTGAAAGTTCAATTGAGGTTTGAAGAAATCCACCTCCATTTCCCTGCAAATCAAGAATTAGACTTTTCATTCCTTTGTCTCTCAATTTTTCCATTGCAGTATTAAACTCCTCCATTGTGGTTTTTGCAAATCGATTTAGTTTAATATATCCAATTTCTTCATTTACCATATAAGCCGCATCCAGACTGTAAATTGGTATTTTATCTCTGGTAATGGTAAAATCCAAAAGCTTCTTCTCCCCTTTTCTTTGAATTGAAATTTTTACTTTAGTTCCTTTATCGCCAAGCAGTTTATCTCTAACATCTTTGTTTTTTACTCCAATACCGGCAACAAGCTCATCTTCAATTTTAATAATTCTATCTCCGGCTTTTACTCCCAATTTTTCCGAAGGTCCACCGGAAATGGGTGCTACCACAATAATAGTGTCTCTTAATATATTAAATTGAACGCCAATTCCCTCAAAGTTTCCTTCAAGCGGTTCATTCATAGCCTTTACTTCTTCTTTGCTAATGTAAATGGAATGTGGATCGAGTTTGTGCAAAAGCTCAATAATTGCATGTTCCACCAGTTTTTCCTGATTGGTTGTGTCTACATAGTAGTTTTCTATTAGACTTAAAACTCTTGAAAACTTAGCAGCCTGGTCGCCAACCGTTTGGGCTTTAGAATTAAAAACAAAAAAGGTAATTAATAAAGCAGTGCAGAGAGATTTTGTTATTGTTTTTGTCATATTATAATTTTTTTTACCTGCTAAAAATACAATCATTTACTCTTAAAACGCAAAAAAATCAAAGATTATTCCGTTTTTATATTCTTTGGAGTTAATTTTTGTTAATTGGAAAGGATATTTTATTTAGTGAAAGCAATGATTCATCATTTATTCAAAAAATTGTCGTAATATTATTTTACATTTGAAATCTAATATATTTTCTTAAGAAAGAAATATTTTTTAATTAATGGGTCATATATTAAAAACAACAGAATTATGAAAAAGCTTTTATTACTTTCATTAGCAGCATTTTACTTTATAAATGTATTCGCACAAAGCGATTTTACAAGTCAGAAAATAGCTGTTTTTAAAAATGGAACAGGATATTTCATTAAAACAGGGAAAATTGATGCTCCTTCAGGGAAATATACACTCACAAAAACACCGGAGGCACTATTTGGAACTTTTTGGATTTCAGCAAGGGAAGAAAGAATCAAGAATCTTCATACTACCAAAGAAAAAGGCTTTGAAACAGAAACCGCAAAAAACGTTAAAAACATGTTGGCCGGTAATGTCGGAAAATCAGTTAAAATTTTCGTTCATACTAATCAGGTTGCAGAAGGAAAAATTTTCTCAGTTAACGATGAAATGGTTGTAATTCAAGGAAAAGACAAGTGGATTACCAGGGCAGTTAATGATATTGCTTCTGTTGAATTTTTAGAAAAACCAAATTTTGATTACAATAAAGAAATAGAATCTAATCAAATGGTTTTGGAGTTCGAAAAGTCCGGAAAAAAAACATTAGATATGATGTACCTTCAAAGAGGCATTTCTTGGTTTCCAAGCTATTTGATAGAAATTTCTGATGAAAAAGAAGCGGTAATTACTTTAAAATCAACCTTAATAAATGACGTTGAGGATTTAGAAAATGCTGAAATTGAGTTTGTTGTAGGTGTTCCAAACTTTAAATACAATTACGTAAAATCTCCTTTATGCAGTCCACAAACTCTTGAAGAATTTATTTCTTCCTTAAACGGCCTCAGCTATTCATACCGCGGAGCAATGAATTTCGACAATAGCAATGTCTTTTCAAATGCCATAATGTCTCAGGAAATGAACAGACCCGAACAAGTAGCAGATTTTGGAGGGGATGTTGCCTATGCTGAGTTCGAAGCAGAAGGAAGTTCTCAGGAAGATATGTTTTTCTACAATTTCAAAAACATAAACCTTAAAAAGGGCGAAAGAGCCAGTTATGAACTTCTTAATACCAAGGTTCCATTCGAACATATTTATGAAGTAATTTTAAATCCCAACACAACAAGCAATTACTATTATGCCAATTCTAAAGGCTATTCATTCGACGATAGTCAGAACAAAGTTTGGCACTCAATTAAATTGAAAAATACCTCAAAAATGCCATGGACTACCGGAACTGCAATGGTAGTTAAGAAGGAGAATGGAGAAGTTAAACCAATATCTCAGGATATGATGAAGTACACCCCTTCACAAAGCAATGGATTTCTAAAAATTACAGTATCTCCCGATATTTCAGTAAAAGATAAAGAAGAAGAGGTAAAAAGAACTGAAAAGGCCAAAAAGAAAGATAATAGTTACTACGATTTTGTAACTGTTGAAGGTATAATTAAGGCTAAAAACTATAAGAAAACCTCCGTTAAAGTAAGTGTTCAGAGATCTGTTACAGGGGAAATGAAAGACAGCAACATAACCTGGGATGTAGCCAAGAAATTAAATTCGGCTAATTATTACAACATTAATCCAACCAATGATGTTTCGTGGGAATTGGAGCTAAAACCTGGTGAAGAAAAAGAAATTAAATACTCTTATACAATTTACATTTACAACTAGAATGACAATATTGATATTTTTAATATTTGGAATTGTTTGTACTGTTACAGCACAAGAAGAAATTACCCCCGAACCCGATAAACAAGCCAAAGAAGCAGTGGCTTTGGTAATGAAATACACCGGATTGGAACCAAATTTCTTAATTGTTGAGGAAACTACAAAAACAGCCAACGCCTATGTAAAAGGTTCTCAGAGATATATTGGTTATAATCCAGATTTTATTAAACGGGTAAAAAAAACCTCACAAACCGACTGGGCTGCCGTAAGCGTTTTGGCACATGAAATTGGCCATCATCTTGCCGGGCATACTATTAAACCCAAAGGAATTAACCCCGGAGATGAGCTGGCTGCCGATAAGTTCTCGGGGTTTATCCTTTTTCAAATGGGCGCAAGTCTCGAAGAAGCTAAGTCTGCCCTTAAAGCAATTGGAAATGAAATAGATACAATTAATCACCCTCCTGTTAATCTAAGGTTGCAGGCTGTGTCTAATGGCTGGTTACAGGCCGAATACTTAAGCTTTACAAAGGATTCAGCAATCATTAATGAAGCCAATGCAAATCTGGAAAAGTTCGAATTTAAGTGCAAATTTAAAGGCGACCCAAACGTGTATTTCGTTAACAGCAATAACGATATTATTTGGTTCGACAATTACGGAAAAGCAATAGTTATTGGTAAGAAAACCAATTCGGAATCGAGAAATTATTCGTGGATTTACAATTACAGAAATTATCGTTACGGTGTCGACAAATCAGGAAATATTTGGGATATAAATTCTGAAAAGAATATCTTTATTGCGGGAACAGCAACAAGTAATAATTAGATTTTCTTTGCTAATGGGAAAAAAAATTAGAAAATGTAAATTTTCCCACCTGAATTTTCATTTTCAGAAAAAAATTGGTATAAGTAAATCCCATTGTTCAAAAAACTTAGATTAATCAATTTTTTTTCCGAATTTACTATCTCAGAAAAGACCAATGTTCCTGTTAAATCATAAATAGTAAGGTATGTGTTTTTAGTTTTACTGTTAACAACAAAATTCTTATTATTAATCGGTTGCAAATATGATTCATTTACTTGATTTAAAAGAAACTCTGTTTCAGTTTCGTTACAAAGACCTTGAATTAATGCATCAACAAGTGGGGTTCCTGCAATTATTCCCGAACCCGAAAAGCTTTCTATATAATCGCCTGTAATTTCCCAAATTATTGCTCCCCCTGCACTATTTTCGGCAATAAATTCACCTTTTAATCTAACTGATTCTTCGTTGTCGTAGGTTACAAAGGTATTATCCGGTCCATTTGTTAAGTAAGGAACTTTAGCCTGATCGTCCCAATTGTATTGAAACTCGTTAATATTCAAGAGTACATTATAATACAGAGGAGTTCCTTCATCTGCGGCAAACAAAACTGTATTTGCCAATCCAGAATGTGTTTGAAATAGCCCGGAACAATTCGTCATCGATTTGCCATAAAAGGCTACTCCAAGGTTAATTTTGTTGGCAGGAACTCCATAGATTTCGGTCAAATTGTAAAATGTTCGGTCCAGATTCCAATCCGCTTCCCCAATTGCCGGCTGAAACAAGGGAGAATTGTGGTTTGCAACAGCATCATAAGTACCGGAAAAATCATAAGTCATCATATTAAACATATCAATAATGTCGATAAGATTATTATATTCAACATTTTGCATTTTCAGTGGATCGGCACTAAAACAAGCAGTAAGAATTAGCTCCTTTTCAGCAATAATTTCGTGATTATCCAATGCTGTTTTCAATTCCTGCATTAAAATTGTAAAATTTACTTTATCGGCAGGAGTTCCCGAATGCTCGGCAAACCCCGGATATTCCCAATCAATATCAATTCCATCGAAATTATAGGTAGTAATTAGTGAAATGCAACTATTAATAAAGACCTCTCTTTTTCCCGGATCTGCGGCAATTTGAGGAAAATTGTCAGAAAGTGTCCATCCCCCAATTGAAGGAAGAATTTTACAACCTGCATTATGTGCCAGATAAATAATTGAACTTGTTGAATCATGACTCTCTTCGGGATACCAGATAATATTCCCAAGAAGAAGATTTTCATCTGCCCATGTATCGGTAGAAATTATGGAACCATCGGGCTGCGGACTAAAAAAAGCATAATTAATTATCGTATATTTTTCGTAATCAATGCTTTGTGGATTTACCAACTTTGCCCTGTCGTACCACTGCCAGTTTGGATAATAGCCAATAACTTCTTTACAAGGCGATTGAGAAAACGATTTTAAAATTATAACAAGAAAAGCAAGAAAAATTATTTGTTTTTTCATTTTATTAATAATTAGTTTTTAAATGATGTCAGCAAAATTATTACAAAAAAATACTTAATAAAATCAATACTGATGCTGATTTTGTATGAGTTAATTTACTTAGGTTAATGAATGTAGAAAAAATTGCTTTCCTTTTATATTTATTCGTGTAAGAATGTAAACAGATAATTAAATATTAAAAAAAAATAGGAATTGTAAGCAAGAATTAATTTACTTTGCAGAAAAAAAGTAAAATGAGAATTGTAATTTCCGGAGCCGGGGAAATAGGAACACATCTTGCAGAAATGTTGGCAAGAGATAAGCACGATATTGTTGTTATTGACTTAAGCGAAGAAAATTTAAAATTTGCCGACAATCATTTTGATATTTTATCAATTCAGGGTTCGTCAACTTCTTTTGAGACTCTAAAAGAAGCAAAGGTAAAATCCGCAGATTTACTTATTTCTGTAACAGATTCGGAAGAGGTAAATATTCTTACAGCAATTGTTGGAAAAAGCCTTGGAGCCAAAAAGACTATAGCAAGAATCGACACTAAAGAATTTCTTACCAAACAAAGCAAGGATTATTTTACAAATTTAGGTGTTGACATTTTAATCTGTCCTGAGAATCTTGCTGCCATGGAAATTGCAGGTTTGCTTAAGCAGGTTGGAACTACCGAAGTTTTTGAGTTCTCGAGTGGAATTCTTTCACTTGTGGTAATTAGATTAGATGAGGAATCTAAAATTATAGGAAAATCGTTGGAGGAAACCGATGCAATTAACCCAAATTTCGATTTTAGAGCGGTTGCAATTACCAGAAATAATAAGACAATTATTCCTAAAGGAAACGACGTTTTTCAGAATGATGATTTTGTATACGTTGTTACAAATAAGGAAGGCATAAAGGAAGTATTAAAATATGCCGGAAAGGAAAAGTTTGACATTGGCAATATAATGATTTTAGGCGGCAGCAGAATAGGAAAGCGTGCTGCCAAAGCTTTGGAAGGGCATTTGCATGTAAAACTTATTGAAGCAAAAAAAGAAAAATGCTTCTTCCTAGCCGATTTTCTTGAGAAAACTTTGGTAATTAACGGAGATGGAACTAATATAGCTCTGCTTAAGGAAGAAGGATTAGAAAAAATGGACGCCTTTATTGCGGTAACAGGAAATTCAGAAACTAATATCTTATCTTGCCTTCTTGCAAAGAGTTATGGTGTTAAAAAGGCTATTGCTGAAATAGAAAACATTGATTATATTGACTTAGCTGAAAACATAGGAATAGACACCATAATAAACAAGAAGCTACTTGCTGCAAGTCACATTTTTAAATATACAAAATCTGCCGATGTAGCTTCATTAAGATGCTTAACAGGTGCCGATGCTGAGGTTATTGAGCTAATTGCTAGAGAAGGCAGTACAATAACAAAAAAACAGGTAAAAGATTTGAAATTTCCAAAAGAGGCCATTATTGGCGGATTGGTTAGAGAAAATGCCGCATTTATTGTAAAAGGAAATACAGAAATAATTGCCGGAGATAAAGTTGTAGTTTTTACTTTGCCTTCAGCTATTAACAGAGTTCAAGAGTTTTTTAGCTAAAAGCCATGTTTAATTACAAAATTATAATTAATATTCTGGGCATTCTTTTACTTATTGAAGGAATGTTTATTGGTATTTCGGCTTTGGTTGACTATTTATACAACGATGGAGCATGTCAGGAAATCGCTCTTTCCTCCATTATTACAATTGTTTTTGGAGGGTTAATGTGGTTCTTTTCAAAAAATGCCAACAAAAATATTGATAAAAAAGAAGGTTATATTATTGTAACAACTGGCTGGATTTTGTTTTCAATTTTTGGCTCTTTGCCTTTTTATCTTTCCGGTGCAATACCAAGTTTTACTGACTCATTTTTCGAGACAATATCGGGGTTTACAACTACCGGAGCTTCAATTTTAAACGATATTGAATCTATGCCTCATGGTTTGCTTTTTTGGCGTAGTCTTACACAGTGGCTGGGTGGAATGGGAATAATTGTGCTTTCAGTAGCTGTTTTACCTTTACTTGGAATTGGAGGAATGCAGTTGTTTGTTGCCGAAGTTCCGGGACTGAAACCGGATAAACTTCATCCGAGAATTAAGGAAACAGCGAAACGATTATGGATTATTTATGTCGCTTTTACCTTTACAGAAATGATTTTGCTTCTTTTTGGTGGGATGAGTCTTTTTGATGCCGTTAATCACTCGCTAACAACAATGGCAACGGGCGGATATTCTACAAAACAAGCCAGTATTGCTTATTGGGAATCCGATTATATCCACTGGGTTATTACTATTTTCATGTTTATTGCAGGTGTAAATTTTACTCTTTCATATTTTGCTCTAAAGCTGAATTTTAAAAAGGTCTATCAAAACGAAGAATTCCGATATTATTCAGGAATTGTATTGTTTTTTGTGATTTTGTTCGCAGTTGTGCTGTTTTTCAATTCCAATCTTAGCCTTTCTCAATCATTTCGTGATTCTGCCTTTCAGGTTGTTTCAATAATTACTACAACCGGCTTTGCAACAGTTGACTACCTTCAATGGATACCATTTCTTGTTTTTCTAATGTTTGTTTTTATGTTTTTTGGAGGAAGTTCAGGATCTACAGGTGGTGGAATTAAAATTATTAGAATATTGTTGTTAATGAAAAACTCAATGCTGGAGCTGAAGAGACTAATTCATCCAAATGCCGTAATTCCGGTAAGATTTAATCATAAAGCAATTTCACCAGATATTATTTCTAATATATTGGCTTTCATAGTGTTCTATGTACTTATCTTTGTTTTTGGTAGTGTTTTCATGTCGGCTCTGGGACTTGATTTTCAGTCAGCAATAGGCTCTGTAATTGCTTCTTTGGGAAATATTGGCCCGGGAATTGGCTCGGTTGGACCTGCCGAAAATTTTAGCCATATTCCCGATATTGGCAAGTGGTTTCTTTCCTTCCTAATGCTACTGGGACGTTTAGAAATTTTTACGGTTCTGGTAATTATTTCTCCGGCGTTTTGGAGAAAGTAGATATTTGCCCTATATTTTGGGGGTTTGCAAAAAATCATGTAGGTTTGAAAAAAAATGACTTATGCGCCAATTTTTGCTAATTTTCTTATTAATTCTTTTAAGCAATTCTGTTTTTTCTCAAGAAAAAAGCGATAGGGAAAGAATAATGACCAATGAAGCATTTATTCTAAATATTGCACAATTAAATTGGCTTAATGCTCCGAAAGGGATGGAAATTAAGCCAAATTCAACAGAAATAGGCTTTTATTCCATGACCCCTATTCTTGGAAAAAGATTCAATATCAGCCTTGCCACCGGTTTTGGATTTGTTGCCCAAAATGTTAAATCTAACGTATTTCCTGCATTTAATCCAAATGGAATCACTAGTCTCGAAAAAATTCCAGAATCTATTGAATACAGAAATAATAAAATGACAAATGTTTATGTTGATATTCCTTTTGAATTGAGAATAAGAACAACTCCAAACAGAAAACAGAAGAATTTTAAAATTGCAGCCGGGGTTTTGGTCGGATATAAATTGCAGTCATATCACAAATATCAAGGAGAAGATTATCATACTTATTCCTTCGGAGAATATATAAAATTTAAAGAATACAGAATAAAAAACGTTAGCGATTTAAGATATGGAATTTATGGAAGAATTGGTTATGGCAAGTTTAGCTTTTTTGGGTTTTATTCTATGTCAAAAGTCTTTCAAGAACAGTTAGGCCCTTCTGTAACGCCATATTCAATAGGCATTTCAATTATTCCTGTTTACAGTAAATCTTACTACTATTCCTATTACCGAAAACATATTCTTGGTGAATAAAAATTCCGGCTTATGAAACGATTTCTATTTTTCCTGTTAGCTATTACCTTCTTTTTTAATGGCTTAAATACCCTGAATGCTCAGCGAATTGATATTGAAAGCGAAAGTGGCTTCGATATTGGCTTTGGATTGGGTGGATCTTATCAAACCAGCGACATTAGAAATTTTTATGGAGGCGGATGGACTTTTACTTTTGGCCATTCAATTTTTCAAAAGAAAGATGCATTTTTTGGACTAGATTGGCGATTTAGATTTCTAGGAGGCTTATCAACTGCATTCGACGATAGAATAAATATTGATAGCACATACAACAATTTGCAATACACACATTTTAATTACGATTTTGAATTTGTTCTTACTTTCAATCGCTTAATGGAAAATACCGGAGTAAAAATAAGCCTTTTCGGTGGCGGCGGTCTTGCTCATAATATAACAAAACACGATTTGTATATTGATGACATGTGGGGATTTGGCGTAATACAACATGATTATTCAATTATTAACCCTTATGGAACAGATAGCAGGAGAAAAATATATAACGATTTAAAAGACCTTTCGGATGGGAGTTTTGAAACTCCGGGTAGTAATCAACTCTGCTTTACGCCTACCATTGGGATTTATCTGGGATATAAATTTACCAAACACTTTTCTCTCGGACTGGAACACAAAATTAATTTCTTCCTTAAAGAAGACAATCAACTTACAGGTGCCAATATTGACGGGGTAATTAATAATTCAAGTAAAATTGACAGGAACAATTATACAGCTCTTGTTTTCGTTTGGGACATTGGAAAAAAACAAAACAATTCTCACACAAATAACAACCACACAGTTGACCCTACAAACCCATGTTATCCCCCACTAATTAATGTTTCGGTTGTTGAATTATCTAACTCGGCTTACACTCACCAACTTACAGGCTCTATTACCAATATGAAATCAAGCGCCGGAGTTCTGGGAACAATTGATGATACTCCCGATAATAATTTTAGATTTGTTCCTGCTACTAATGAGGTAAGTTCTTTTTACAATCTCGACAAGGGAACTCATAAAGTATATATTTCAGCCAAGAATGAATGTGGCATGGATACTGAAACTAAACAAATAATTGTTGGATCATCATGCCCTACTCCTGTTGTAAATATGTCATTTGCAAAGACTAATAATTCTACTTATAGTCTCTCCGGATCTGCTTCAAATATTAAATATAAGTCTTCGTTAACAATTACTTTAGATGGTAAACCTGATTATTCATTTTCCTTTAATTCAGGCTCTAATAGTTTCAACTCTTCATACAATCTTTCGCCGGGTAGCCACACTGTTACTGTAACTGCAAAAAATGATTGCGGGCAAGATTCGGAGTCTGCAACTGTTGTTGAAGGAACTCCTTGCGATTCACCATCTGTATTAAGTCTCAGTTTTAATGAAACTAATCAGGGAAATTTCACTCATTCTCTTACTGCAATTGTTAGCAATATTAATAATAAAACCGGTGTAAATGTTACGCTCGACGGGAAACCCGATAATTCTTTTACTTTTAACGCAGCTACAGGAAAAATTGGTTCATCATATAAATTACTTCCCGGAACTCATAATGTTATGGTTAGTGTAAGAAACGATTGTGGTCAAGATAGTAAATCTAAACACGTTACTGTTACAGAACCATGTAAATCGCCGGTTGTAAATATTGCTCTGCAGGAAAAAGTTTTTCAGGGTTTTACTCATGAATTAAGC
>JAFGXD010000014.1 GCA_016936815.1 Bacteroidales bacterium | reverse complement strand
TGTTTTCCCTAACCCTGTTGTCGATTATTCTGTTATTGGACTTAATCTTCCAGATTCTTTTTCAGGAACTATTTCTGTGGCAATTTTCGACCGGTCAGGAAAGTTTGTTAAGGAATTTGAAAACGAATATACACGGGGAGGTCTTCAGGAAATGATTATCCCTGCAAATGATTTGCTTCCCGGACTGTATTTCTATGAGGTTTTTGGTGATGGTTTTTCAAAAACTAAAACATTTATAAAAATATAATTAGGTTAAATTAAATATTTATATATAGATAATAACTAACAATGTATGGTTAATAGTTTGTTTTCTGTATATTTTTTAGACTTGCTTTCTTTTAATATTTTTGTGCAATAAATTTTATTCTTATGAAAGGACTTTTGTTTTCTGTTATTTTGTTTTGCTTTATTGGAGCTAATGCTTTGCCACAGTCTTTTTCTTCAAATGGTAATGAAAAAGATAAATTTAAGGAATTGGTAAAACAAGGTAATGCCTGCTTCGATTCTTACCAGTTTACTAAGGCCGAGGAGTTCTATATGCAGGCTTTGGCTATTAACCCCGACGATAGATTTGTAAATTATAAGTTGCAGGATATTAAAACTATGCTAGAACTTTTTAAGCTTGTAGAAAAATATGAACAGGTTGCCGAAGTTTCGGGTGTTATGCCTAAAATAATTGAAAAAAAGGTGCTTGATGAATCTGTTTCCGAGAAAAAAACTGAAGCTATTGAAAAACAAATTGAGGAAACAAAAAGTGATAATACTTTGTTTGTTGCCGAATCGAAAACTGAAGTGCCAATAGACAAACCTATTTCTGTTGTTATGCTGAAAACAGAGGAAAAGCCTGTTAGTAAACCTGTTACAAAAACAACGGTTGATTCCAAAGAATCTCCTGTTTCTGTTCAACCTGTAAAGAAAATAGATGAAAAGGAACTCGAACAGGCTTATCAGGAGGAACAAAAGCGTCTTCTTGCAAAATATAAAACCGGAAAAACTGTAGAAGAGTTTCCAACCGATTCGAGAACCATTACCAGAACAATTATTAGAAATGAGGATTCTGTTGAAATTTTCCTGAGAATTAAATACAAATGGGGAGGGGTTTTCTATTACAAAGACGACTCTCCTCGAGATGTTCTTCCTATTTCGGAGGAGGAATACAGAACCAAAACTTATGTAGAATAAAATAATACGAATATGTTAAGATTTTTTTTTCTGGTTATTTCATTTTCTCTTTTTATTTCCGGTTTCTCTCAACAAAATGAACCTGAGATTATTGACAAAACTCAACATAACCAAATAGTTGACTCGAACTTAAAATCGGAATTTGGAATTTATTACTCCATTTTTAGAATTTATAAATATTCTGATAATATTGGCCTACATTATCTAATCCTTACTGAAAGGACTGTTGATTCTTCGGCAGATGAGCCCAGAAATGACAGTATTATGGCTTTCCATTTTACCAAGGAAAATGAAAAAATGAAACTTGATTGGAAATTACGGGATTTTGTTGTAAAACAATCCATTGGAGATAATCTTGAGTCTTCAATTTGGTTCTGGTCTAAGTATTTTCAACTTAAAGATATTGATAATGACGGCATTGTTGAACCTTTACTTGTTTATGGTTCTTCCGGGATTAACGGAAAGGACGATGGAAGGATAAAAATATTTGTTTTTTATAAAGGCAAAAAATATGGAATTAGGCATCAAAATGGGGTTTATGATGGAGACAGAAATACTAAGGTAGATAAGGAGTTTTATGACCTTCCTAATGCAGTGGTTTTAGAGTCAATTGCAATAATGGAGAAGATTGTAGAAGATAATAATGCCATTTTTCCCTATGGTTGGCAAAAAGCTATGAAAGAAAAAAAGGTTTTTTTTAGCGAGAATTAGTCTTTTATTGGTTTGTTTGTTTATTTTTTGCTTATTTTGGAAAATTGTTTTTACAGAAATCCAAATTAATGAAATATTGAAATAATGCGACTTATTCTCTTATTTTTCAGCCTGATAATCTTGAATTTTTATTCTCTGGCACAGGTTACAGCTGATTTTACTCCATCTGCAACTGAAGGATGCAGCCCCTTAGTGGTTGTTTTTACAAATAATTCCTCAGGTACCGGAACTTTATCCTACTCATGGGATTTAGGAAATGGAAATACCAGTAATATTGAAAATCCTTTGGCAACATACGGAACTCCCGGTGTTTATACTGTTATTCTTACTGTCTCCAATGGAACTGCTACTGATGTTCATTCTGTTGATATTACTGTATTTGCTTCACCGGAAGCTAGTTTTTCTTCAAGTTCAACTATTGGTTGCAGTCCATATACTGTAAGTTTTACCGATAACTCGGTTCAGGGCGATGGTGCCATAACCGATTGGTATTGGGATTTGGGAGGTGGCTTTTCATCCACAGAACAGAATCCATCGGTTACTTATGGTGCTGGTATCTTCTCTGTATCTCTAAATTTAACAGATGAAAATGGATGTACCGATTTTTTTGAACTAACAGATTATATTAGTATTTCTCCAACTCCTTTTGCAAATTTTGATGCAAGTCAGCTTTCAGGTTGCAACCCTTTTACTGCTAACTTTACAAATACTTCAACAGGAACAGGATTAACTTACGAATGGGATTTAAATGGCGACGGAAGCCCGGATTCGTACGTCGCTAATCCTTCTATGTATTATGAATCGGGAACTTACAATTGTTATCTGGAGGTTACTGAAATTAATGGCTGTACCGATGATACTAGTTTTCAAATTGTTGTAGATCAGGTTGTAGCAGATTTCGACTTTGTTGGAGACGAATTTTCTTGCCCCGGTCAACAGGTTGTTTTTACAATTAATTCTCAAGGACCTGCTGTAACTTGGTTGTATGGAGATGGAGGTTCAGGAAGTCAAAATTATCATACTTATTCCACTCCGGGAACTTATGTTGTTTCAATGATTACTTACGATCCTGCCGATCCCGATAATTGTATTGATACCGCTCAGCTTACATTAATTGTTGAAAATGTTGAAGCAGCTTTTGTCCCAACAAGTCCAACTATTTCTTGTCTTACTCCATTCGAAGTAAATTGGGATGCTTCTACTTCTGTTGGTGCAGCTTCATACTTCTGGTATTTTGGCGATGGATTTGTTGAAGGTTCATCTTCCCCTTCTATGAGTCACACTTATAATTCACCAGGACTTTTTACGGTTTCTCTTGTTGCTTATAGCGAACATGGTTGCAAAGATTCAATTGCAGTAATTCATCATGTTAGTATTCAATACCCAGTTATTCATATTCAAATAGATACTTCACAAAGCGATTGCGCACGAGATATTACTTTTTCCTACGATAGCACTACTATTGAGGGTTTTGTTTCTTGGGAATGGCATTTCGATAATAACAGTCCCGAAGCTACTTCAAACGAATTTAATCCAACTCAGTTTTTTAGCTATAACGATTATATTCACGCAAATAGCGGTTTGTCAAATGTTACTCTTACCGTTACCACTGCTTCTGGATGCACAGCTACCGATAGTTATGAGGTTTATACCGGTATTCCTCCTGTGGCTGCACATTATATTTTTAGCGACCCGGAAGGATATCCAAATTATGAAAATTATTTCTATTCTTGTCCTTGTTTTACAGGAAATGTTGACGATATCGATCCTTGCCCATGTATGATTAATACTTATGTGGCCTGTGCTTTTCCTGATTCTGTTCAGTTTAACGATTCTTCGTATTTTATTTGGGATGGTGTTTATTATGATATGGATAATTCAAATGATTCCTATTCATGGGATTGGGATTTTGGAGAAATAGGAGGCCATTCAACCGAAGAAGATCCTCATTACTGGTACGACGATACTGTTGGTTACATGGACGTTCAACTTGTTGTTGGATATAACAATTGCTACGATACTATTTTAACAGATTCTATGGTTTTTATTAAAGGGCCTGTTATTAAACCCAGTCCTGTTGCGACTTTCGATTGCGACTTTCCTTTCGATTATTCTTTTTCGGCTGATTTGGTAAGTGTTACTCAAATTTCTGTAGATTTTGGCGATGGAACTATTATCGATAGCGTTTTTAATGTTGATACAACTTTAAATTACGTTCTAAATCACAGTTTCGACACAGCAGGAGATTATTGGGTTGTTTATTATGCAGTTAACGATTCAACTTATGCCGAGGATGGCTATCTTTATCCGGCTTACGACGACACACTAATTCACAAACATAATTGCTATTTCGAGGATAGTATTCTGGTTAGAGTTAGAAATCTTTTTCTTTCTGTTGAAGGAACAGATACTACCATTTGTTTAGGAAATAATGTTTACATGGATTTGTCAAATTCAACTGATGAATATAATGATGATCTTCTTTATTGGTTTAATTATGGAGATGGTTCACTAACCAACGATATTTCTAGTCATTATTATTCAAGTATTGGAGGTTACGAAATAATGACCGTTGCTCAGGCTGCTAATGGATGTAGAGATACCGTTTTTCAACATGTTGATGTATTGAGGGTTACCGCATTATTTAATTTAGATGAAATTGATAGATGTGCGCCTTTTATTGTGAACTTCTCAGATGCTTCAACTACTATGCCTTACGGAGAAATTGAAACCTGGTCGTGGACTTTTGGCGATGGTACGCCAACTATTACAGGTGGCGATACTATTTCTGAAATTACTCATGAATACGTTATTGGAGGCTCTTTTACCATAAATATGAGTGTTGTCGATACAAATGGTTGTTCAGGTTCGTATTCAAGAACTATTAGTTCCTGGTATCCTGATGCACAGTTTTCTACTTTAGATACTACTCTTTGCGCCGGTGATACTGTTATTATTAATAATAATTCTGCAGGGTTTAGTCTAAATTTTTCTTGGTTTGTAAATAATGATATTGAATTTGAAAGCGATACTACAGAAAACTTTATTTATGTTGTTGACACTGCCGGTAACTACAATTTTGCTTTGCTGGCTGTTGCCGAAGGAGACTCAACTTGCCGAGATTCATTATTGATAGATGAGTTTCTGCACGTTCAGGATGTTTTTTCAAATTTTAACGCCGATATAACTTATCATGAATGTAATCCCGGAAATGTTCAGTTTACTTTTCAAGGTTCTTCAGATAATATTGGAACCTGGGCATGGAATTTTGGTGATGGAGGACTGTCAGCAAGTGAAAGCCCTGTTACAAACACTTATTCAATACCCGGAGTTTACGATGTTAGTCTAACGGTTACTACAACTTTTGGTTGTGTTGATGATACTGTTTTTACTAATTATATTACTGTTAATGGTGCTTATGCTACTTTTAGTACTGTGCCTGATCATGCTTGCCTTGGAGATACTATTGCATTTTATGTGGAATCGGCTATTGATGTAAACGAAATTATTTGGGATTTTGGTGATGGTTCAGGTTCAACAGATTTATCTTCACCTGTTTACCATACTTATTCTTCTCCGGGTAGTTTTTATACTTATGTTACTTATAATGATGGTTCCGGAATTTGTGAACCCAAAACTGTTGCCTTACCTCTAATATTAATAGAAGATATGGTAGCTGATTTTTCAACTTTTATGGGACCAGAACCTTATTGCGAAGCTGTTTCGGGTGTTAGTTTTACAAACAATTCAAGTGGTACTGCTATTCCCGATTCTTATTACTGGGATTTTGGAAACGGAATTTATTCTTCGGAACAAAACCCTTCTCCGGTTGATTATACAAGCCCGGGAGAGTATGTTATTACTCTGGTTTTGCAAAATGAGGTTTGTAATACTCAAACATACGATACTATTGAGATTTTCCCTTCACCTTCAATAGATATTATTGAAAATCAATTAATTTGTCCTAATTCCGGTGTCGAGCTTTGGGGAACCGATTTGAATCCGGTTTGGAGTCCTTCCGATGGACTTTCTTCAACTAATGTTTATAATCCTATTGCAACTCCTTTAACTCCAACTACTTATTATTTGTCTGTAACCGATGATAAGGGTTGCACTAACGACACTTCTGTTTTTGTTGATATTTTTGTGGGAACAGATCCATATTTATCTGCAACGCCTTATGATTCACTATATTTGGGAGAAGAAACTACACTATTACTTGAAGATATTCAGGAGAATGCTTCTTACTATTGGGGACCCTCATCATATCATCAATATTTAAGTTGTATTGATTGTCCTAATCCTGTTTTTCATCCTGCCGATTCTTCTTCATATACTTTTTATGTAACTATTATTGATAGTTTGGGCTGCGACACAATAATTAAAACAATAATTATTGATGTAGATTTTGAATCCGATATTGTTGTTCCAACCGCTTTTACTCCAAACGGAGATGGCAATAACGATATTATTTACTTGTTTGGAAGAGGGGTTGAAACAGTTTACGAATTTAGAATTTATAATCGTTGGGGACAGGAAGTCTTTTTCTCCGATGATATTACAAAAGGTTGGGATGGTTTCTATAAAGGGAAACTACAAAATATTGACACTTATGTCTGGAAGGCTTCAGTTCGCTATCTCAATGGAATTGAAGAATCTAAACAAGGAGCTTTTAATCTAATAAGGTAAATTTGCAATAATTAATATTTTTTATCTATGAGCGTTTTAGTAAACAAAAATTCAAAAGTAATTGTTCAGGGATTCACCGGTGGAGAGGGTTCTTTTCATGCTTCACAAATGATAGAATACGGAACAAATGTAGTTGGTGGTGTAACTCCCGGTAAAGGAGGTAAACATCATTTGGATTTACCTGTTTTCAATACAGTTTCTGATGCTGTAAACATTACCGGAGCAGATACTTCCATAATTTTTGTCCCACCTGCATTTGCCGCTGATGCTATAATGGAAGCTGCTGATGCCGGAATTAAGGTTATTATTGCTATTTCAGAAGGAATTCCTACTTCAGATATGGTTAAGGTAAAGGAATTCTTGAAAGGAAAAGATTGCAAACTTATTGGTCCTAATTGTCCTGGAGTTATTTCTCCGGGCGAAGCAAAGGTTGGTATTATGCCCGGTTTTATTCATCGTAAGGGTAGAGTTGGAATTGTTTCTCGTTCAGGAACTTTAACTTATGAAGCAGTTGATCAGGTAACAAAGGCAGGAATGGGTCAGTCTACTTGCATTGGAATTGGTGGCGACCCTATTATTGGAACTACTACAAAAGAGGCTGTGGAATTGCTGATGAACGACCCTGAAACCGATGGCATTATTATGATTGGAGAAATTGGTGGAGGTATGGAGGCCGAAGCGGCTTATTGGATAAAGGAACATGGAACTAAACCTGTAGTTGGTTTTATTGCCGGTCAAACTGCCCCAAAAGGCCGCAGAATGGGACACGCCGGTGCCATTATTGGTGGAGCCGACGATACTGCTGAGGCAAAGATGAGGATTATGTCCGATTGCGGAATAATAGTTGTTAAATCACCCGCCGAAATAGGAAAAGCAATGTTTGAAGCTCTTTCAAAAAAGTGAGACCTGTTAAATTAGCATCTCTAACTTTTGCACATTTTGTGCACGATGTTTATACTGCCTTTTTTGCTCCTTTGCTCCCAAAAATAAAGGAGAAACTGGAGCTTAGTTATTTTTCTATTGGATTATTGTATTTTATTCAACAGCTACCATCATTCTTAATGCCTTTAATTGGAATTATTTCAAATAGACCATACGCAAAATATTTTGTTATTTTTGCTCCTGCTGTGGCTTCTCTAGTTATGAGCTTTATTGGTGTTGTCGATAATTGGTTTCTTCTTGCTGTAATTCTTTTTGTTGGAGGTATTAATTCTGCTCTCTTTCATGTTCCTTCTCCGGTAATGATTAAAAATGTTTCTGGAAAAAATACAGGTTTAGGTATGAGCATGTATATGGTTGGAGGTGAGTTATCTAGAACACTTGGCCCTCTTATTATTATGGCTGCAGTAACTTATTGGGGACTTGAAGGAACCTGGAGGCTTTTCCCTTTTGGAATAGTTTCTTCTTTTATTCTTTTTCTTATTTTACGAGATGTGGAATTGACTTCAGTAAGCACCAGAATAAATTTTAAGAGAATAGTAGCAACTTTAAAAAGAAATAGATTTATTTTTCTTATGATTCTTGGTTTTACAGTTTTTCGGGCTATAGCAAAAACTTCACTAAGTCTTTTTCTCCCCGTTTATTTAAATTCAAAAACAGGAGATTATGAATTTTCTGTTGTCTCTTTAACAATTCTTGAGGCCGGAGGGGTTGCAGGGGTTTTGCTATCAGGAATTATTTCAGATTATTTAAGTAGAAAGAAAATCCTTATAGCAGTTTCAATAATTAGTCCCACCCTTATGCTTCTTTTTATGATTGTTGAAAATCCTATTTTTTCTACAATTATTCTGGTTTTTCTGGGCTTTTTCGTTTTTGCAGCCACACCTGTTGTCCTGTCTTATATCATGAAAATCAAATCGCATTATCCGGCATTTTTAAACAGTTTATATATGACAATTAGTTTTATTGGAACTTCTGTTGCTGTTTTTTTTATTGGAAATATGGCCGACTTAGTTGGTTTGGAAACTACTTATTGGATTTCAGGTTTTATTGCCTTAGGAGCTATTCCTTTTGCTGTTTTTTTGCCGGATAATTAGCTTGAGTATTAAAGTATACCACATTATATTAGTATTTGTTTTTTTCTTGAATAGACTAATTATATTTTGAAGTCTTAAGTGGTTTAATTGGCTTTATTACTATTTTTGGAAAAATATTTTTGGAATGTCAATTATGGTATTTATTTTTCTTTACAGTACCTAAGGTAAAAGGGAAATTAGTTTAATTTACTTATATGCAAGAAAAAGAATTGATAAAAGAAAAACTTTGGGAAAAATTTTGTGATGAATATTTAGATAATTTTGCAGAATTTGGCAATATATACAACGAACTTATTAATTCTTTACACAATCTGAAAAGATTTGAAATTGACACGTTATTTGCTAAAAATGAGATACCAAAAGAACATTCGGAATGGCTGTATTTATTGTCCCAACTTTCTAATGATAATGATAAGTCTTTCTTTAAACAATATTGGGTAAGAATAAACCCTTTTTCTCTTTTCCAGTTTGTTGATATTTCTTCTAAAAATTTCGAACTTTTTTCTGTTGTTTATAAACCTAGTTCACTTAAGTGGCAAAAGCTAATTTATGTTACAGATATTGATAATTTATTGAAGGCCGATGTTAATGGGCTTGAAATTGAAAAAATATTACATCAGCAAAACAATTTAATGATATTTGGAAATATTCATGGAATTGACCATTTATTAAATCGTAAAAATAATAACCTCAGGTAATTTATGTATGGATTTGAATAATAAAAATATTCAGTGGGCAATTCTTGTTTTGCTTGCCTTTACCTGGGGATCTTCATTTATTTTAATGAAATTGTCTTTAAGAACTTTTGATCTTTTTCAGGTTGCCGGCTTTAGAATATTTTTGTCTTTTATTCTTTTTTTACCATTAACAATTAGAAATTTTAAAAAAATAACCAAGCATAATCTACCATTTTTACTTATTGTAGGCTTTATTGGTAATACTATTCCGGCTTTTCTTTTTACAATAGCCCAAACAAAAATAGAGAGTTCAATGGCAGGAATTTTAAATTCACTTACTCCTTTATCTACTTTACTAATTGGATTATATCTGTTTAAAGAAAAATCGAGTCTGATAAATGTAATTGGTGTTTTTATTGCTCTTATGGGAGCCATGGGGTTAATGATTAAAACCGATTTGCAAACTTTTTTTGCAGGAGCTAATTGGTTTGGTCTGTTTGTGGTTTTGGCCGCTTCATTTTATGGAATTAGTGTTAACGTTATTAAGCATAAGCTCAAGAATCTAGACGGTATTGCTATTGCTTCTCTTTCTTTTTTTGTAACAGGACCAATTTGTGGAATTATTCTGCTATTTACCGATTTCGAACCAGTATTTGCCTCTAAAAATGCAGCTAATGATTTTCTATATATCTTGGCCTTGGCTTTTTTTAGCTCAGTTTTAGCAGTTATTGCTTTCAATATTTTAATAAAATATACTACTGCAATTTTTGCTTCTTCTGTTACGTATATTATTCCTATATTTGCAATAATGTGGGGCATTATTTATGGTGAGCAACTGATTATGAACGATTTACTATGGGCAGTAATCGTAATTTTGGGCGTTTATCTTGTTAACCTTAAAAAGAACAAAAAAATTGAATTATGAACTTGAAAAGAAATCAATTATTCCTACTTACAATTATTACCGGTCTTTTACTTAGTTTGGCCTGGAGAACCTGGGGTTCGGGATTGGTTTTGCTTATTGCTTTTATACCGCTTTTGGCTGTTGAAGATCATCTTTGTAACAAAAAACAAAATAACAAGTCGGTGGTTTTCTTCTTGTATTCCTATATCGCTTTCTTAATTTGGAACGCTGTTTCAACATGGTGGATTTGGTATGCATCGCCATTTGGAGCCAGTGCTGCTATTATTCTAAATGCTTTGTTCATGGCGGCAATTTTTTGGCTTTTTCACATTACAAAACGAAAATTGGGACAAAGATTCGGCTATTTTGCTTTTGTTTTTTACTGGATTGGTTTCGAATACTTTCATCTGGATTGGGAATTATCGTGGTCTTGGCTAACTTTGGGTAATGCATTTGGCAACGATATTCTGTTTATTCAATGGTACGAATTTACAGGGCATTTGGGCGGTTCGTTGTGGGTTTTAGTAGTAAATGCCTTACTTTTCCTTATTATTAAGGCTTACATTAATGGCGATACTGCAAAAAATCAGAAAACCAAGAGACTTATTCTTGCTGCAATAATTTTTGTGCCTATTATTGTTTCTTTAATAATATTTTTTACTTACAAAGAAGAAGAAAATCCTTACAATATTGTTGTAGTTCAGCCAAATATAGATCCATATAACGAAAAATTTGGTGGAATGACTCAGCAAGATCAGTTAGATATTATGCTGAATTTGGCTAAAACTAAAGCAGATGAAAATACAGACTATGTTGTTTGTCCGGAAACTGCCATAGCTACTATTGTTGAAGAAGATGTCCCCAATAATAATTACGTAAGACAAATTAGCGATTTTATTGCCAATTATCCTAAAATGAATTTTGTAACCGGTATTACTTCTATGGAATATCATATTGACGGACAACCTGTAAGGGAAGGAGCAAGGAAGTTTCCCAACACTCCCGATGGCAAAGAACATTACTATTATGTATATAATGCTGCAATGCAGGTAGATCGTTCCGATTCAGTACAAATATACCATAAATCTAAACTGGTTTTAGGTGTTGAAAAAATGCCATTTCAAAAATTCTTAAGTAGCTTGGGAGATATTGCAATAGATTTAGGTGGTACAACAGGAACTTTAGGAATTCAACCTGATAGAGAGGTTTTTGTAAATTTTGGAAACACAAATAAAATTGCTCCGGTTATTTGTTATGAATCAATATTTGGGGAATATGTTGCCGAATATGTAAATAATGGGGCAAATATGATTTTTGTTGTAACAAACGATGGCTGGTGGAAAGATACCCCGGGATATCTTCAACATTTAAGCTATGCACGACTTAGAGCCATTGAAACAAGAAGAAGCGTTGCCAGATCTGCAAATACAGGTATTTCATGTTTTATTAATCAACGAGGTGAAATTTTTCAAGCTACTAAATGGTGGGAAAGAGATGTAATTAAAGGCACAATTAATGCATCCGACAAAAAAACTTTTTATGTGCAAATGGGCGATTACTTAGGGCGCGGAGCTCTGTTTTTTGCTTTACTTATTTTGCTTTACACCATTTCTTATTCTTTAATAAACAGAAAGAAAAATATTAACAAGGTCAATGCAGAATAAACCGGTTTTGTGGCATAATAATTGGAATATAGAAACTGGCTTTTCAGCTAACCCTTAAAATGTGTGTGTCTGAACCCTCAGTTTATTGAAGGTTCAGACATTGTTTTAAATCATATATTTTTCTTAGCTTTGATTCGTTTGAAAATTTGATTTTAAGCATTATGCAAAAACTCAATATTTTAATAGTAATAAATTGTTAATGATTAAAATACATTAGATTACTAAATGAAATTATCAGGAATATATAGAAATATAGTGTTCTTTTTTCCAATTCAATTGCTCTTTATGCACATAAGGAAAAGTCCTACTTTGGTTCTTTTTTGGATAATTTTAGGAGGTTTTGTAACTAATTCATTCTTAAGTAGATTTGGAGCTGGTTCTTTATTTCTTACTCCTGAATACCTTGACAAAATCGATTATTTATCTTTTTTTTTAATGGGTCTGGCAACCGGGGCTTTCATTATTGCCTTCAATATTTCAAGCTATTTAATTAACGCTTATAAATTCCCTTTTATAGCAACGCTTTCACGTCCTTTCCTAAAATATACTCTAAATAATTTTATCTTCCCTTTATCTTATGTACTGTTGTTTATTTATTACAGTATTAAGGCTCAGATTAACAATGAATTCATTCCCGATTGGGAGATTTTTTACAATATTATTAGTTTTCTTTTTGGAATGAGTTTTTTCATCTTCTTGGCTCTTACTTATTTTTTTACAACCAATAAGGATGTTTATAAAATGTATAAATTGCCTCGAGAAAATAAAAAAGTTAAGAAAATAATTAGACCTGTAAAGGTTATTTTACAAAAAGATATGGAGTGGAAAATGGTTAATTCTCCAAGAGAAGAAGGAAAATGGAGAATTGCAACATATCTTAAAGGACCATTCAAAATTAGAAAAACAAGAGATTTTACTCATTATACCAGCGATATGATTCATAGGGTTTTGCAACAAAATCATACCAATGCAGGTTTTTTTGCAACCGGAATAATGGCAATAATTATGTTTTTGGCTTACTACATGGATAATCCAATTGTTATTATTCCTGCCGGGGCTAGCATTATTTTGGCTTTTACTCTTTTTATTCTGCTTTACAGTGCCTTACATGCTGTTTTTAAAGATTGGTCGTTTTTGGCTATTATTATTCTAATTGTTGGCTACAACTTTGCTTCAACTTGCTTTTTTTCAGAATATATAAATAGTGCTTATGGACTTAATTACAGTTATGCTGGTTCAAAGAAGGTTTTGGAGGTAAATTATACTGATAGCATTCATTTAGCAGACCACGATAGTACATTAGTAATTTTAGAAAATTGGAAGAAGAAAAACGAAGATGTTTACAAAAGCGGAAAGAAACCTAAATTGGTTTTTATTAATACAAGCGGAGGTGGACTAAAAGCGGCTATATGGACATATTACGTTTTGGGTTATGCCGATAGTCTGTCAGGTGGTAAACTTCTTAAACAATCGCAACTTATTACCGGTGCTTCGGGCGGAATGATTGGAGCCGCATATTTACGAGAATTATATCTTCAGAAATTAGAAGGAAAAATCGATAATTATTACGACCAAAAATATCTCAGGGGAATATCAAAAGATATTCTTAATCCAATTATTTTTAGTCTTGTTTTAAAGGATTGGTTTATTAAAATTAAGAAATTTGAATATAATGGTTACCTATATTATAAAGATAGAGCCTATGCTTTAGAACAAAAACTAAACAGGAATACCGGTTGGGTATTAGACAAGCCTTTGAAAGATTATAAAGAACCCGAAAAAAAAGCCCAAATTCCTATGATAATTATTGCTCCAACCATTGTTAATAATGGTAGAAGATTGCTAATTTCTCCTAATAATATTTCTTACCTTTTTGCCAATGCTAAAGCTAGTTCAGTTTCAAAATATCCTAATTCAAATGTTGAATTTTTAAGGGCTTACGATGTTTTTGGGGCTGAAAATTTAAGATTTACAACAGCCTTGCGAATGGCAGCAACTTTTCCATATGTTTCACCAATGATATCGCTTCCGGGTGAACCAACTCTTAATATAATGGACGCAGGTCTTACCGATAATTACGGTTTATCTACTTCTCTCAGATTTCTTTATGAGTTTCAGGAATGGATTGGGAAAAATACTTCCGGAGTAATTTTTGTGCAAATTACTGCCGACAACGAAGATGCTTTTGTTGAAGGTAAAGGACTTCTTTCAAGATTATTACAACCTGTTGGTAATGTTTATTCCAATATGTTTAATATTCAAAATGTTCAAAATGAAAACCTTATCGAGTTTTCTTCAAATTGGCTAAGAAATCATGCTACTTTTATACATTTTTCTCTAAAAAGCCGTTCCAATCATATTTCACTAAGCTGGCATCTTAATTCCAGAGAAAAATTAATCCTCTTTAATGCTATTAATAGAGTTGATAACAAAAATAGTATTAATCAATTAGTGAAGCTGTTGGATTAATAGTTAGTTAAAAACTTTCATTTTTGTTAATTTTTCCTTATTATATTATAGACTGTTAATACAAGATTATTTGTACTTTTGTAGAAATTTTGTAATACATGGACGATTCTTTTGATTTTTTTGAAAACGAGGGAGATACTGACGAAATGGTCAGGAAGTACGAACGAATGCTAATTTTCAATAAGTCAGTATTTTTTGATGTTGAAGAATTTGATGGAATTATTGATTATTACCGATTTAACGGATATTCTAAACAAGCTCTTGAAGCCGTTGAAAGAGCCGTTTTGCAGCATCCCGACTCATTCGACCTGAAACTGAAAAGAGCTTTTGTTTTTCATGAAAATGGAAAAGAAATTGAAGCACTTAGAATCCTAACTCAAATTCAGAAACTGGAATCAACAAATTTGGATATTTTTATGCTGAAAGGTTCTGTTTATTTGGCTATTAAGCAAATAGAACAAGCACGAAAATCTTTTGACCTTGCAATTAAACTGGATTCCGAAGATAAAATTAATTCTTTGATGACAGTAGCTGATACTTTTGCTCAAAATGGACATTTTAAAATTGCTCTGGATTACTACAACCGTGTTTTACAAATAGATCCAAAATTTGTTGAAACTTATTATGAACTCGCTTCTATTAACCAACAATTGGGTGAATACGAAAAAGCAGAGTCATATTTACAAACTTTTCTTGATTTTGAGCCTTTTTCAGTCCAAGGTTGGTATCTTTTGTCGATGTTATACAATATTACAGATAGACCAAAAGATGCAATTGATGCAATAGATTATGCAATTGCAATTGATAATGCCGATATTACTCTATATTTTGTGAAAGCCGGACTTCAATTAGATATGGAACTAAATAATGAAGCCTTGGAAACATATAACGAAATACTTCAGATTGATCATGAAAATCCAGAAGCATTTGTTGGAATAGGTGAGATTTATGAAAGTTTATCAAAATTCGACGACGCAATTGAATATTTTGATATGGCCATTAATGCCGATAATAATATGCCTGAAGCATGGTATGGCAAAGCCGTTGTGGCTTTTCAAATTGAGAATTTTGAATTAGCACTGAAATTTATTGCTGTGGCAATTGACTTATTTCCAACAAATCCTGATTATTGGTACACTCAAGGGAAAATAGCATTAAGGATAAATAATGAAAATCTTGCCTTATCTTCATTTGTTGAAGCATCATCTATTGACCCTGATGACATTGATATTTGGATTAATTATTCAGACGCTTTAGTGCATTTTGGGAAAATAAAGAAAGCTATTAAAGCTCTTGAAGATGCTTTGGATTTTTTAGGTGAAGATTCTGAAATTCTTATTAACCTTTCAATTCTTAATTTTAAGAATAATACTTTTACTGCAGCCTATAAATATCTTGAAAAGGCTATCTCTATTGAATCATCAGAAAATGAAAGGTTTTTCGATCTTTATCCGGATGGAAAAAATATTCCGGGTATAGAGAAGTTTATCAAATCAATTAAACCTAAACAATAATTAATAAATGAATTTTTCTTTACCTTTTATTCCTGAAAGAACCTTAAAACCAAGACGAGAAGGGCTCAATATGATTATGGATAAAGGTCTTGGCATCTACGAAGCTCAAAATCTTATCGACTCGGCCGGCCACCTTATCGATTTTGTAAAACTTGGATTTGGCACTTCTTACATTACCAAAAATCTTGAGCAAAAAATTGTTCTTTATAAAAATGCAGGTATTAAAGTCTACTTTGGTGGAACTCTTTTCGAGGCTTTTTATATAAGAAACATGGTAGATGATTATTTGAAACTTATTGAGAAATTCGGATTGGAGGTTATGGAAATTTCTGATGGAGAGGTTATTATTCCTCACCAGGAAAAATGTGAAATGATTGCCAGATTTTCAAAATATGCATTTGTACTTTCAGAAGTTGGTTCTAAAGAAGCCGGAGTTGTTATACCAAATAACCAATGGGTAAATATGATGAATCTTGAAATGGAAGCCGGATCGAAATATGTTATTGCTGAAGCCCGTGAGGCAGGAAATATTGGAATCTATAACAAAGACGGCTCTGCAAATACCAGCCTTATTGATGCAATTAAAAAATCTGTAAATACTGCCAAAATATTATGGGAGGCTCCTCATAAACCACAACAAGTATTTTTTGTTAAAGAGTTTGGTGCAAATGTTAATTTAGGAAATATTGCTCATAATGAAGTTATTGCTCTTGAAACGGTTCGTCTGGGTTTACGAGGCGATACTTTCTTTAATTGGCTTCCTGATGAACTAAAAGCTAAACAACAACATTAATTTATTATTATGAAAGAATACTTGGTATTGTTTGCTAAAGGTATTGGAATGGGCGCTGCTAACGTTATTCCGGGTGTTTCAGGTGGTACTATTGCTCTTATAACAGGAATCTTTGAAAAACTTATTAACTCAATAAAATCCTTGGATGGAAAAGCTGCAAAGCTTTTGTTTACCGGAAAACTAAAGGATTTTGCTTCCTATATTAACATGTATTTCTTAATTGCAGTATTTGCAGGAATTGGAGTTAGTATTTATTCTCTGGCAAAATTGCTTGATTACCTGTTTGTTAATTATCCTGTTCTTATTTGGGCATTCTTTTTTGGTCTCATTCTATCTTCTGTTTTTTTTGTTGGTAAAACAATTTCAAAATGGAGCTTTTCTGTTGCTCTTGTTTTTGTTTTTGGCACAGCAATGGCAATTTTAATAAGTCTAATGACTCCTGCAAATGAAAATAGCGATCTTTGGTATTTACTTATTTGTGGAATTATTGCAGCTTGTAGCATGATTCTTCCCGGATTATCAGGTTCCTTTGTGCTAATTTTGTTAGGCAATTATCAATTGGTAATGATTGATTCTGTAAAGAATCTCGATTTTAAAGTCTTGCTTCCCGTTGTCGTTGGAGCAGGAGTGGGGCTTCTAGCTTTTTCACATATCTTGGCATGGGTTTTTAAAAAGTTCAAAAACCAAACTATTGCTTTACTTACCGGTTTTATTGCCGGTTCACTAATTATTTTATGGCCATGGAAAAATCCTATATCTAAAACTTTTGGCGATAAGGAAAAAATTATTGGCTACGATTGGTTTTTTCCTGAAATAAATAATGAGTTCTTCTTAGCTGCATTAATCATTATTGCAGGAATAATTTCTATTTGGTTAATAGAAAAAACTGCCATCGCAAAGTCTGAATAATAATTTCTTCATTTTTCCGTTTTGCTCTTGTTTAAGGTAAAATTAGATATTT